>NZ_MOWM01000006.1 GCF_016082275.1 Variovorax sp. E3 | reverse complement strand
CGCCCTTCATGGCCGCCGAAGGCGCCGCGCAGCTGGGTGCTGCGTGAGCCCAGCACTTCGGGCACGTCGACCCCGCCGGCCAGGCACAGCATGGCGCGGCTGCCGCGCTGCGCGCCCCCCCGGGGCAGGCCCAGCGTCAGCACCTGCCCGGCCCGCGCCTGGTGAACCCACCAGGGCAGCAGCGGTTGGTCGTCCAGCCGGGCCGCGCAATCGGCGCCGGTCAGCGCGAATGCGCGGTCTTCATCGAAGCGCACCTTGAACGGAAACACCGGCACTTCGATGGCGGCCGCGCCCAGCGCATTGCCCAGCAGCAGGTTGCCAGCGGCAAGCGAGAGGTTGTCCATGGCGCCCGAGGTGCCGACACCCCAGCGCAGGCTGCCGGTGCGCCCCAGGTCCTGCACGGTGGCGAGCGCGGCCGAGGAAAGCACTTCGATCATCGGACGATACCCTCCACGCGAAAACGGATCATGTCGCCCGGCTGCAGCATCGCGGGCGGGTCCTGCGCCGGGTCGAAGAAGGACATCGCGGTGCTGCCGATGGTATTCCAGCCGCTGGGCCCCGCAGAGGCCGACACGCCGGTCTGCGCGCCGCCGATCGACACCGCGCCGCCCGGAATGCTCAGCACCGGCACCTTGCGGCGCGGCGTGGCGATGCGCGCATCCATGCCGCCCAGGTAGCAGTAGCCGGGGTGGCTGCCCAGGGCATACACCGGGTACAGCGGCGCGCTGTGCAGCTCGACGATCTGCTCGACGCTCAGGCCCGTGTGCGCCACCACGTCGGCCATGTGCGGGCCGCCCTCACCGCCGTAGACCACGGGCAGCTCGACCACGCGGCCTTCGCGCGGCAGCGCGACAGCCGCGTCCCATGCATGGCGCAGGCGCGCTTCCAGCGCCTTCAGGGCATCGAGGCCGCGCGGCGGGCGCACGAAGGTCAGCATCAGGTTGTTCATGCCCGGCACGGCTTCGCGAATCTCCGGCCAGGCCCGGGTTTCGTTCGCCAGCGCCCAGATGCGCTGCTGCGAGCTGAGGTTCATCTCGCCGGGTGCTTCGAAGATCAGTGCGGTCGTGCCCAGCAGGCTGATCGATGGCTGTTGTGCGATCACGCCGCGCTCCTTTGCCGCAGCCAGCGTTCGAGGTGGTGGATGTCCACGCCGCCAGCGGCAAAACCCTCGTCGCGCAGCAGTTCGCGGTGCAGGGGCACGTTGGTCGCGATGCCGTCGACGCGCATCTCGTCGAGCGCAAGGCGCATGCGGGCCAGCGCATCGGTGCGCGAGCTGCCGTGCACGATCAGCTTGGCGATCATCGAGTCGTAGTAAGGCGGCACGCGGTAGCCGGCGTTGGCGTGCGAATCGACGCGCACGCCGAAACCGCCCGGCACCTGCCAGCCGGTGATGCGCCCCGGCGCGGGCGCAAAGGTGTCCGGGTTCTCGGCGTTGATGCGGCACTCGATCGCGTGGCCCTGGCACCGCACCTCGCGCTGTGTCAACGCAAGGCGCTCGCCGCGCGCCATGCGCAGCTGCTGCTGCACGATGTCGATGCCGGCGGTCATCTCGGTCACCGGGTGCTCGACCTGCAGGCGGGTGTTCATCTCGATGAAGTAGAAGGCGCCCTTCTCGTAGAGAAACTCGAAGGTGCCGACGCCGCAGTACCCGATCTGCCGGCAGGCGGCCGCGCAGCGCTCGCCCACCTCGGCCGTCAGCGCGTCGTCGATGCCGGGCGCGGGCGCTTCCTCGATCACCTTCTGGTGGCGGCGCTGCAGCGAGCAGTCGCGGCTGCCCAGCCACACGGCGTTGCCGTGGCTGTCGGCCAGAACCTGGATCTCGACGTGGCGCGGATGCAGCAGGAATTTCTCGATGTAGACCTCGGGATTGCCGAAGGCCTGGCGCGCTTCTTCACGTGTCAGCGCCATTGCATCCAGCAGCGCGGCCTCGTCGTGCACCACGCGCATGCCGCGCCCGCCACCGCCGCCCGCGGCCTTCACGATCACCGGGTAGCCGATGTGGCGCGCGAGGGCCTGCACGGCGGCCGGGTCTTGCGGCAATGCTTCGTCAGGCCCCGGCACACAGGGCACGCCGGCCTTGCGCATCGCGCGCTTGGCCGAGACCTTGTCGCCCATGACGCGGATGCAGGCGGCGCTGGGGCCGATGAAGACAAGGCCGGCCTGCTCGACGCGCGCGGCAAAGGCTGCGTTCTCCGACAGGAAACCGTAGCCCGGATGGACGGCCTGCGCGCCGCTGACTTCGGCGGCGAACAGGATCGCGGCCTGGTTCAGGTAGCTCTGCCCCGGCGCCGACGGCCCGATGCACAGCGCCTGGTCGGCCTGCGCGACGTAGCTCGCGTCGCGGTCGGCCTCGGAATGCGCGACCACGGTCTTGAGGCCCAGGCCACGGCAGGCGCGAAGGATGCGCAAGGCGATCTCGCCGCGGTTGGCAATGAGGACGGAATCGAACATCGCGCAGCGCCTTCCTTCAGCCGAAGCGGAACAGGGGCTGGCCTGCGTCCACTTCCTGGCCCGAACGAACCAGCACGGCCAGCACGGTGGCGGCGGCGTCCGCGCGGACTTCGTTGAACATTTTCATGGCCTCGATCACGCAGAGCACTTGTCCGGCCTCGACGGCCTGCCCCGGCTGCACGAAGGGCGGCTCGCCGGGTGTCGGCTGCAAATGCACCACGCCGTAGAGTGGCGCGAGGCATTCGGCCGCGGCGGCAGGCGCCGGTTGCACCGGCATCGCGACGGGCGCCCTGCGCGCAACCGCCGGGCCGCGCACCGCGGGCGCGGACTTCAACGCCGATTGCTTCACCAGCCGCAGCGTGCTGCCGTCTTCGCTGTACTCCAGCTGCGCGAGGTCCGAGGCGGCGAGTGCGTCGATGAGCGTCTTGATCTGTTCCTGCTTCATGCCGGGCCTGTCTGTGGCGACAGAACATCCTTGGTGACCGACGCGTTCCGCGAACGCATAACGGCAGGCATGAAAGGTAACGGGCCGCGGGCACAAAGCCCAAGACGGAATGACTGTGCCGGGATAAGGTCGGCTTATGACGCCCCGTGCGACGGCGCGTTACGACAGCACGGCCAGCTCGGGCTCGGGCGTGGCCGCGAAGGTGCCGGCAAGATCGACCACGAGCTCCAGCAGGATGCTCTTGACCGCCTGCGCGGGCTCCGACAGCGGCAGGTGGTCCGATTGGCACAGCGCCAGCGGCGCTCGATGACCGGCTCGACGATCTGGCACTGCCAGGCGCCGCAGGACGCCACCACTTCACGCGCCATCGACGCCGGCAGGATGGTCGCGCCCAGCCCGTCGGCGATGGCCGCGGTCAGCGTGAAGGCCGATTCGATCTCGGCCACCACGCGCGGCACCATGCCCGCGCGCACGAAGGCCGCATCGACCAGCTTGCGCACCACGTTGTAGGGACGCGGCAAAAAGAGTTCGATGTCGCGCAGGTCGGTCAGCTTCACGGGCTGCGCGGGCGCCGGCGTGGCGGCCGGCCCGACCAGGAACAGCGGCTCCTCGAGCAGCGGCGTGAAGCTCAGGCCGTGGATCGCCTTGTCGCCATACAGGACGGCCAGGTCCATGCGGCCGTTCATGATGAGCTCGCTCAGCGTGGTGCCGTAGTTCTCGTTCAGGTAAAGCAGGATGCCGGGGTGGCGGGCGCGCACGGTACGCAGAAGCGGCAGCGAGAGCGCGGAGGCCGCCGTGCCGGGCGCAAGCCCCACCGACACCTGGCCCGAGAGCCCCTGGCCGGCCGCTTCCATGTCCACGCGCGCCTGCTCGCACTGGCGCAGGATGATCTGCGCATGCCGGTACAGCACCTTGCCGGCCTCGGTCGGCGTCACGCCGCGCTTGGTGCGCACGAGCAGCTGCTGGCGCACCTCGCCCTCCAGCGTGGCCAGTTGCTGGCTCAGCGCCGGCTGGGCGATGAAAAGGACCTCGGCCGCCTGCGTGAGGCTGCCGATGTCCACGATCTTCACGAAATATTTGAGGCGTCGCAGGTTCACGCCTTGTCCCCAAGCAAAAGCCAAGCCTAGCACTGCCTCCGCGCGGCAGCCATCGGGGGTCACCATAAGCTGCGCCTATACAACCAGTGCAATCTCGTCTTGGCCTCGCGTGGTCGATGTGCGTACCGTTCGGTCCATGCCATCGCCAACCCAGGAAGACAAGTGACGCCCTCCCGCATTGCCGCCCGCGTGCGGCGCATCAAGCCCTCGCCCAGCACCTCCGCCGCCGACCGCGCCAACGAGTTGCGACGCCAGGGCAGGTCGATCGTGAACCTCGTGGTGGGCGAGCCCGACTTCGACACGCCGCCCCACATCCGCCAGGCCGCCGCGGCCGCCATCGAGAAAGGCGCGACACGTTACACCCTGATGGCCGGCACGGTGGAGCTGCGCCAGGCCATCGCCGCCAAGCTCGAGCGCGAGAACGGCCTGCGCTATGCGATGAACGAGATCATCGCCACCAGCGGCGCCAAGAGCGCGATCTACAACGCCTTCGCCGTCACGCTGGAGCCGGGCGACGAGGTGATCATTCCCGCGCCGTATTGGGTGTCGTACCCGGACATGGTGCTGGCCTGCGAAGGCACGCCGGTCACCGTGGCCTGCCCCGAAACCGACGGCTTCAAGCTGACGCCCGCGCAGCTTGAATCGGCCATCACGCCGCGCACGCGCTGGCTGCTGATCAACTCGCCCAGCAACCCGACCGGCGCCAGCTACACGGGCGCCGAGTACCGCGCGCTGGCCCAGGTGCTGGAGCGCCATCCGCACGTGATGGTGATGACCGACGACATCTACGAGCACATCCGCTTCGACGGCGAGGCGACGCCGCACATCCTCGCGGCGGCGCCCGCGCTGCGCGAGCGCACGCTGGTCGTCAACGGCGTGTCGAAGACCTATGCGATGACGGGCTGGCGCATCGGCTATGCGGCCGGTCCGGCCGACCTGGTCAAGGCGCTGGACACGCTGCTGTCGCAGTCCACCGGCAACTGCTGCTCGGTGAGCCAGGCCGCGGCGGCGGCCGCGCTCAACGGCGACCAGAGCTTCGTGGCCGAAAGCGTGGCGATCTACAAACAGCGCCGCGACCGCACCCTGGCGCTCGTCAACGGCATCCCCGGCCTGCATTGCACCGCGCCGCCCGGGGCCTTCTACCTGTACATCCACTGCGGCGCCTGATCGGCAAGACCACGCCGCAAGGCAAGCGCCTGGACGAAGACGGCGACGTCGTGATGTACCTGCTCGAAAGCGAAGGCGTGGCCGTGGTTGCAGGCACCGCGTATGGGCTGTCGCCCTACTTCCGTCTCTCCATCGCCACCGCCATCGAAACGCTGGAAGAAGGCTGCACGCGCATCGCGCGGGCCGTGGCCGCCCTTCGCTGAAGCGCCCCGCTCCTGTGCCTGAACTACCGAGGACGAACCCCATGCCCTACAACGCCATCCGCAAGAACCCCTCGGCCCCGCAAGTGGCGCCGGCCGTCATCGCCGCGCTCCACGACATTCCGGTCGCCGCGCTGAGCGACAACATGCACCGCAACATCGGCAGCGTCGGCCTGCAGCCTTACCACCGCCCCGGACACAAGACCATGGCGGGCACGGCCGTGACCGTGAAAACACGCGGCGGCGACAACTTCACGATGATGCGGGCCTCGAGTTCTGCCGCCCCGGCGACGTGCTCGTGATCGATGCGGGCGGCGACGTGACGAACGCGGTGATCGGCGGCATCCTGTCGTTCTATGCCGCGACCATCGGCACCGTGGGCGTGGTGCTCGACGGCGCCATTCGCGACGTGGCCGAGATCCGCGAGCGCGACTTTCCGGTGTACGCGCGCGGCGTGAACCACCGCGGCCCGTACAAGGACGGCCCCGGCGAAATCAACGTGCCCGTGTCGGTGGGCGGCATGGTGGTGAACCCCGGCGACATCGTGGTCGGCGACCAGGACGGCCTGATGGCCTTCGCGCGCGACGAAGCCGAGCTGCTGATCGAGAAAGCCCGCGCGCACCTGGCCACGGAGGCGCGGACGATACAGGCCATGAAGGAAGGACGGTGGGACCGGTCTTTTCTGGATGCGCTGGAAGCGCGCTGCGCCAACTGACACTGCGCGCGCCCGCTCATCCCGCTCATCCCACGTTGCCCCGGGGGGCTGGGTGCGCTGTCGCGCCCAAGCGCTTTGCCCTTCACTCGAAGATCGATCAGACAAGGCGAACGGGGCCTCGAGTGACGAGGCCTTTCCCGATCAACTTCAATCGGTCGGACTGGCGGACGGCCACGCTCGCAGCGCCAAACCGGGCGGATTGCGCCGCGTGTCCGAGGGCAGTTCGCCAAACTGTCTCTTGTAGTAGCGGGAGAACATTCCAAGATGCCAGAACCCCCATCGAAGCGCCGCATCGGATACGCCCAGAACACCCCTCGCGATCTCCCTGCGCGCTTGATGCAGCCGGACTTGACGGATGTATGTGCTTGGATTGACCCCGAGCACCTGGACAAATGCGTCGTGCAATCCGCGCGGGCTCATCCGCAGGTGCTCGCACAACTGTGCCACCGTCGGATTGCCGGACGGATGATCGAGGATGAACGCGCGCGCTCGATCCACAAGCGCTCGATGCACCCTGTGATCTTGCGCGGCATGTGTCGACCCGGCAGACAGGCTACCCATCGCCTGAAGGGCCGCAATTGCGATCTCCTCCGATAGTTGGAGCCTTGCGTACTCGCCATCCACCCGCTCGGGGTGTCGTACAGCCGAGCCCAACGCACTGAGCAACAACGACTTGTACCGGTCGAAAGCTTCATGATCGCGCCGAAGAATGGACGCGCCGCCCATCAGCTCACTCGTGCCTGTTCCGTAGAGGCCCTGGGAAAGGGTCTCCAGCAGCGATGCATCGATGGTTGCAGCCAGGATGTCGTTGTCGGACGTCGCCCGAAAGCGTGCCTCCTCTCCAGGTCGCAAGATGAACAGCGAGTCAGCGCGCATCTCCCGGTGCTGCCAGGAACTGGCGCCCTGATGAAGGGTCACGCCGACCATGAAGATATCGCTGTCGGCGGCAGCGCGCTGGTCCACGGATTGATTGATCCATTCGCGGAACACCTGCACTCCGTCAAGAGAGGCGCGAGCAACCCCTCCCTTGAAGCTTCCGCACGACAACTGGGTGTAGTCCTGCTTCCAATCCGGGAGGATCCGAGACTGGAGAAAGGGATCATTTGACCCCACGCAAGCCACCCTCGAAGAGGATGGCAACGCCGAAATCGGGTGGTGGGATGGCACGACGCAATCTCCTCTTTCCAAACCTTTAGAAAACCTACCTGCAAAAGGGCCCTTTGCAACGGGTACGCCCTTGCAAAGGGAGCATCAAGATACCGGGCGCCCGCATCGCCAAAAGATACGCCGATTTTGGATAGAGGACATGGGCGTTCCATCGCAAAATTGCGCGCCGCGCGTCTTCGAGTCATGCGCGCGCTGCGGCTCTGAGGCATGCCGCATCTCGCCCGTTCCACCCCCCGATGCGCCATGCTGCCCAACATTGATTCCCTCGCACTTTTCGTCCGGGCAGCCGAACTGCACAGCCTCACAAAGGCGGCGGACGCCTCGTACATCGGCCTGGCTGCCGCCAGCCGCCGCATCGCCCTGCTGGAGCATCGGTTCAAGACACCGCTTCTGGAGCGCTCGCCGCGAGGCGTCGAGCTGACGCCGGCAGGGGAAACCCTGCTCATGCATGCCAAGTCCCTCCTCATGCTGATGAACCAGATGCAAGCGGACATGAGCGACCACGCGGCCGGACGGCGAGGCGTGTTGCGGCTGATGGCGAACACATCCGCGATGACGGAGTATCTGCCCAGCGACCTGGCGGATTTCTCTCGCTTGCATCCGGAAATCCGCTTGGTCATCGAGGAACGCTGGAGCCCCGAGATCGTCAAAGCCGTGCTGTCCGCGGAGGCCGACGTCGGCATCATCGTGGAAGGGCCGCGCGTGGACGGCCTGGAGTTCTTCCCCTATCGCAATGACCGCTTGGCGGCCGTGATCCCCGGCAATCACGAACTCGCGGCCCGCGAGGGTCTTCGTTTTGTCGACGTGCTGGATCACGATGTTGTCGCGCTGGAGAGCGGCGCTTCGATGATGCGGCTGCTTGCCGAGCAGGCTGTCGTCGCCGAGAAAACGCTGCAGTTGCGCATACAAGTGCGCAGCTTCGAGGCAGTCTGCCGAATGGTGCAATCCGGCATGGGCATCGGCCTGCTCCCCTTTCAGGCCGCCACGGCGATCGGCGCGGGAATGGGCCTGGTAGTTCGCCCCCTGGCGGAGAGCTGGGCACAGCGAAATATGCTGATATGCGTACGCAAGGACAGCGTCGGCAATGGCTCGATCGGGAGTCTTTTGAACCATCTTTGCGCGGCATCGAAAACCGGCTAGTCATCGCCTTTGCGCAGGCCTTCGCTGCCCGCGAGTTGCAGATCGTCCTCGCACCAGGCGCATCCATGGCATTGCACGTACCCGGACGCGTCGATCCCGATGGAGCCATGCGCCAGACCGGGCCTTGTCGAAGCGGCACATCGATTGCAGGGAGTCGGGAAGCGGTTCCGGAGCTCCCGTGCAAGTCAATCACCCGTACATATGGAACATCTTGGAGACAATTCGCCACTTGCCTTCAATCTTGATGAGGGCGTGAAAGTCGGTGTAGTCCTTGCCGCAGGCCGCGTTTTCCAGTTCGAGTCGAACCACCGCCAGGGTCTCGGTCATGTCCAGCACGTCGATACGCGACGTCATGTTTTTCGCGGGACCATACTGCTTGACGTATTCGCTCAAGTTTCTGATCGAGCCGCCGAGCAGCGCGCCCTCGAAGAAGCCGAACATTGTGGCGTCGGTGTGGAACGAACTGAGGATCAGTTCAAGGTTGCCTTCGATCAATCCCTGGACGTAGCCTTCCTTGATGTTCTGATGAACTGCGTTGTAGTCGCTGATGGCACCGACGTTCTTTTTGAATGACATGGAAACTCCAGAATGAAAGTCTTTCGATCGATTCCGCCTTGACCTACCGGGTCGCGTCGTGTCCTGTGCGGGCGTAGACGCCAGCGAAATCAACATTCGTCCGATTGCGAGCCGGCCGCGCCTTCTCGCGTGAATGAGATGGATCAAAACTGTCAGCCCATTGGCACCCCCTTCGATAGACGACATCGCACCCTTTGCGGTCGAGCTGCAGAACGCCGTGGCAACCCGCTCGTTCGCGAAGTCGGCGCGGGCTTTCCAGGTTCAAGGCGAACAGCGCTTGAGGTGATCCACAAGCCGTCTTCCGGCCGCCTGCAGACTGTTGTAGGAGCGAATGACAATCGCGTGCCGGCGATGCGTCCACGTCTCGTCGATTTCTACGACCTTGATATTCATCGCCTTCGCATAGAGCTGCGCCATGTTGCAGGGAATCATCCCGATGCCAAGGCCCGCCTGAACCATGGCTGCGAGGGCGTCATAGGTATGAACTTGCATGCGGCAGCGCCATGCCCGATCCAACTCCGCTGCAACGCGCTGAATCTGCAGGTTGATCTGACTGCCGGTATGCAGCCCGACGTAGTCGTAGTCCAAGGTATCCACGAACTTGACGGATGTCTTCCCGGCCAACGGATGGTCCGCCGGCACCGTGAGGACGAGACGATCCTCGCGATAGGGAATCACTTCGAGCCCGTTCGTCTTCGGTCCCTCGACGATGAAGCCGATGTCGCAGGCATTCTCCTGGACGGCCGTCACGACCGCGGTGCTGACCCGCTCCTCGAGGTGCACCTGGATCAATGGATGCCTCTTCAGGAAGGACTCGGTGTCCGCCGGTAGAAACTGCGTAAGGGTCGAAAGATTGGAGGAGATGCGCACGTGCCCCGTGAGCGACTCGGTGGCCCCCAACTTACCGTCGGTGAAGATCAGAGGCCGAATGCCCTCCTCGACGCGCACTGCCGTCACGCGCCCGATCACGATGGAATGGCTACCGAACGGAAGCACGCTGACGATGTCGCAGAACAAGTTGCTCTGCGCACCTTCAAGGTACGGCATCCCACCATCCTCGTTGCGCCATTCGCCGACCTGGAAACGCGCGTCTCCTTTCAGCTTTCCGCTGAAAGCGCTGACCAGGTCCTCGTGCTCGGTCGTCAGGACATTCACGCAGAAGCGCTCGCGTCCGATCAATGGCGCATGAATGCTGGCGCTGTGGTTGACGCAGATCAGAAGCGAGGGCGGGTCCATCGACAGCGAGTTGACGGCCGTCGCGGTCATGCCGTACCGATTGCCGTTGACGTCGGCGGTGCTGATGATGGTCACGGTCGCTGCCAGGCGGCGCATGGCCCGTTTGAATTCGGCGGTGACTTGGGACGTATCTGCGGTCTGGATGCTCATGGTGGGCTCTTGGCAGGGGTATCGCTCGAATGCTAGGCATCGGGCATCCAGTGCAGAAGCTGATTCTGGTCAATCGAACCTGCCACCGACTCGAAGTCCAGAGAAACCCTAGCCCCCTCTCGCCGGGCGCTGTCACCACCACCCCGTAGTTACCCCAGGCGCATTTTTGGCAAGCCCCCCTTGTCGAAGTTCGGATGGACAGGCCCGGCGCACATTTCGAAGAATGCACGTAAGCACGCAAGCCCGGCTCGACCCGGCCCAGCTCATCCTCAGGGCTCGCTTGCCTTCCCCTTCAAAGGAGTTTCATGCCACAAAAACCTCTCGCCGGCATCACCGTCGTCGCGCTGGAGCAAGCGGTCGCCGCGCCCTATTGCTCGAGCCGCCTGGCCGATGCCGGTGCCCGCGTCATCAAGGTCGAGCGGCCCGAGGGCGACTTCGCACGCGGGTACGACGACGCCGTGTTCGGGCAATCTTCCTATTTCGTGTGGATCAACCGGGGAAAGGAATCCCTGGCGTTGAACTTGCGCGACGAGAACGACAAGGCGCAGCTGCACGCGCTCATCGCCCAAGCCGACGTCTACATCCAGAACTTCGCGCCCGGGGCGGCCGCCCGCCTCGGGTTCGGCTCTTCCGAATTGCGCGAGCAATTCCCCGGACTTATTACTTGCGACATTTCCGGCTACGGCGAGTCGGGGCCCTTGTGCGACCTGAAAGCCTACGATCTTTTGGTGCAGGCCGAAAGCGGCCTGGTCGCCGTCAGCGGCGCGCCTGGGCCCTGGGGCCGCATCGGCGTATCGATCTGCGACATCACCGCCGGGATGAACGCCCTCATCGGCATCCAGCAAGCGCTGCTGCAACGAGAAAAAACCGGACGCGGCAGCGCCATCAAGGTGTCGCTGTTCGATTCCGCAGCCGAACTCATGACCGTCCCCTACCTGCAGGCGCGCTATGGCGCCGGCGCCCCTGGCCGGGTGGGTCTGAAGCACCCGAGCATCGCACCCTACGGCGCATTCACCTGCAGCGACGGACGCGAGCTCGTGCTGTCCATCCAGAACGAGCGGGAATGGCGCAACTTCTGCGGCCAGGTGATGCGCCAGCCCGCGCTGGCAGAGGATCCTCGCTTCTGCAACAACAACGTTCGCACCCGCAACCGGGAGGCGCTCGAGGCGTTGATCCAGGAGGTCTTCAATGCGCTGAGCTGCTCGCAGGCGGTCGACCGTTTGACCGATGCGCAGACCGCCTACGGCGCCATCAATTCGGTGCGCGAACTGATCGACCACCCTCAACTGCGGACCCGGCCGATGAAGGTCAACGGGCACCAGGTGCAGGTGCCGGCCACGCCCTATCTCACGGAATGGGACGACGAGAGCTTTGCGCCCGTGCCCGCCATCGATCAACACAGCAAGCGGATCCGAGGCGAGTTCGCCGCGCCCGTCAGCATCCTGCGGTAAAGAAATGTGCGCTTGGCTCCGGGTATGCGGCAAGCGCGCCTCTTTCAAACTGAAAACCTGCCATTGACCACCAACAAGGAGACTTTGATGTACAAAAACACCAAGCAGATGATGAAGGCCGCCGTCTTTGCGGAGCCCGGCCGGATCGTGCTCGAGGACAAGCCTGTTCCCGATGTGGGTCCGAACGATGCGCTGCTGCGCATCACGACAACCACCATCTGCGGCACCGACATTCACATCCTCAAGGGCGAGTACCCGGTGGAACGAGGATTGACCATCGGGCACGAGCCGGTCGGCGTCATCGAAAAGCTCGGCTCCGCCGTGAAGGGCTACCACGAAGGACAACGCGCCATCACGGGCTCCATCACACCGGGCGGCTGGAGCAATGCGTGCCAGTGCGGCTTCTGCTCACACGACGGCCCCGGCACGCCCAGCGGATGGAAGCCGCTGGGCGGTTGGCATCTGGGTAACACCATCGACGGCTGCCAGGCCGAATACGTGGTCGTGCCCGACGCGATGTTCAACCTCACGCCGGTGCCGGACGGCTTGACGGACGAGCAGGTTCTGATGTGCCCGGACATCATGACGACCGGCTTCGCCGGCATCGAGAATGCCAATGTGCGGTTGGGAGACATCGTCGCGGTGTTCGCGCAAGGGCCGGTGGGCCTGTGCGCGGTGGCAGGCGCACGCCTGAGCGGTGCCAGCATGGTGATCGCGGTCGACCTGCTCGCCAAGCGCCTGGAGACCTCCAAGCGCCTCGGCGCCGACGTGGTCATCGACGCCAGCAAGGTCGATCCTGTGCAGGAGATCCTGCGCCTGACCAACGGCCGCGGCGTGGACGCCGCCATCGAGGCGCTGGGCACCCAAGCCACCTTCGAAGCCGCACTGCGCGTGCTGCGCCCCGGCGGGACCCTTTCCAGCCTGGGGGTCTATTCCTCCGACCTGAAAATCCCGGTGGATGCCTTCGTGGCCGGCCTCGGCGATCATCGCATCGTGACAACGCTGTGCCCGGGCGGCAAGGAGCGCATGCGACGAATGATGTCCGTGCTGGAATCCGGCCGCGTGGACCTTGGCGCCCTGGTCACGCACCGCTTCAAGCTCGACCAGATCGTGGAGGCCTACGACCTGTTCAGCCATCAGCGCGATGGTGTCTTGAAGGTTGCGATCTCCCCCTGAACCGACGGGGGCAAGGACAGTCCACCCCGACGATCAACGCCGGGCTCAATCGGGCGCGCGATGCACCACGTCGATCACGGTCCCATCGCGGTACTCGACCACGGCGACGATGGGGCCCTGCCGCGAGCGACCGCTCGCCGCGGGCTTGCCCAAGGCATCGGCAGCGGCGCGCAACTGCTCCATCGATTTCACCGCAATGCCAGAGGCCTTGAGCCTGCAAGCCAGTTCCTCTCTTCTCGGGTTGACAGCGACGCCCGCCTCGGTGACCACCACGTCGATGGTGGCGCCCGGCGTCGTCGCACAGCCGACGCGCTCGACCAGCTTCGGGCCTGCGCCGGCCGCCAGGCGCGTGGTCACGATGGCCAAGCGCGCGCCATCGGCCGTATCGGCATGCCCGCCCGATCCCCCCAGAATTCGCCCGGAGGCTCCCGTGGTGACATTGACGTTGAAGTCGATGTCCACCTCCGCGGCCCCCAGGATCATCGCGCTCAGGCGGTCGACGACGGCACCCCGCCCCCACGGGTTGGCGTATAGCGAGGCCGACATTGCCATGTGCCGCCGGTCCCGGCGGTAAGACTCCACGGCTCGCAGATCGAAGCACTGCACGTCGAAGATCGCGCGAAAGAGTCCGCGCTCGAGCATCTCGCACAAAGCGCCCGTCACGCCGCCCGCGGCGAAGCTGCCTTGCACGCCGAGCCGGGACATCACGGCGGCGACCTCGGCCGCCACGGCAAGCGAGACGCCTCCAGCCCCTGTCTGGAACGAAAAGTCGCTGCCCAGCAGCCCGGACGCTTCCACCACCGCCGCTGCCGTGGCGGCGATCTGCAGCCCCACCGGCTCGGTGGTCGGGTTGGTGGTGCCCGAGAGAATTCCCGCGGGGTCGCCAATGGAGGGCACGACGACGACGAAGTCCACGCATTCCTGGGAGATATCGATCGGGCAAGCCGGATAGGGAACAAGACTATCGGTGACGGCGACCACCATGGCGGCATACTGCGCATCGACCATCGCATACCCCAAAGGCCCGCACGCGGCGCGCCCCTGGACGCCGTTGATGTTGCCGTAGTCGTCACACGCCGGGGCCGCGATGAAGGCAACGTCGATCTTCAGATCTTCCGACTCGATGGCTCGGGCTCGACCGCCATGGGTCTGCATCACCGCAGGCACGGCCATCACGCCCCGGGACACGGCATCCGCGACCGGGCCCGACATGTATGCCGTGAAGATGCGCCCGACGACTCCGCTTCGGATGTGATCCACAAGCGGTGCATGAACCGGAAACAGCGAACTCGCGGCCAACGTCAGGCCTCGAAGCCCCCGTCTGGATGCCTCGACCAGCACCATGTTGAGTACCTGATCGCCGTTGCGCAGATGGTGGTGGAACGAGAGCGTGGCGCCATCGCCGATGGCGCACGCATCGAACGCGTCACCGATGCTCTTGAGCAGCTTGCGTTGCCCCTGAAAACGGGTCTTCGGCACCGCGATCTGGGCGGGCGGCGGCTCCATGCAGGCGCCGGCAAAGGGCACGACGCGGCCGTACCCGTCAATGAATCGCGGCAGTTCGTTTCGAGCAGTCATGAGGGCTCCTGGCAGTGCTTCGTCAAAGAATGCCCCACCCCGTGCGCACGTGGAATCAGATTCTCGCGATGTGGCCTTCGAAGTTTTCGCAGGCACGCGCAAGAGCCCACAGCTGCTCGGCAAGCGCCTGGTTAGGGTTTCTAGGGAGTTTGAATTTTCGACCAGGCTGCTTGTTGAGAATCAGCTTCCGCGATGCGAGGGGCGTGCCTAGCATCCGGCTCCATGACACCACCGCTGCGAGCAAACGCACGGCATAAATCAAAACAAACATGGAGCCCCGCATGGCAACAGAGCAAAGCGATTCGGTCGCTCCCCGCAAGCCGCACATCGTGGGCGTGGCCGGCAACTGGTCGCGCCCCTCGCGCACACGCACGCTGGTGCAGGCCGTGCTGGAGTCGGCCGCCAGAAGAGGCTTGGCAAGCACCGCCCTCCTGGACCTGGTCGACGCCGGCCCCGAGCTGGGCCACACCACCGAGCGATCCAAGGCGAAGCCCGCGCTCGCTGCCGTCTTGCAGCAGATCCAGGACGCCGACGCGCTGGTCGTGGGCACGGCGGTCTACAAGGGCGCGTACACGGGCCTGTTCAAGCATCTGTTCGATCTCTTCGAAATGGACGCCTTCGCGCGCAAGCCCGTGCTTCTGACGGCCACGGGTGCATCGCCCGCGCACGCCTCGGTGATCGACTACCACCTGCGGCCGCTGTTCCTGTTCTTCGATGCGCGCGTGGCCACGCGGGGACTCTACGGCTTGCCGCATGACTTCGAGGCTTCGGGCGCGCTCGGCGAGAGCTTTCTGGCGCGGCTCGAACGCTGCGTCGACGAGCTGGCCGTCGCGCTGGCCGCGCCGGCAGGCGCCCCGGGTGCCTGAGCCGTGCGCGGCCGGATACCCCATCAATCAAGCGGAGGATGAATGGCACTGGATCTGATTGAAGACGCCCTGCAGGCGCTTGCGCGTGGATCGATCGTCGTCGTCGTGGACGACGAAGATCGCGAGAACGAAGGGGATCTGATCCTCGCCGCCGAGTTCGCGACGCCCGAGGCGATCGCCTTCATGGTGCGCTACACGAGCGGCATGCTTTGCGTCGGGCTCCCGGGCGAGCGGCTCGACGAACTCGAGCTGCCGCTGATGGTCGAGCGCAACACGGACTCGATGAAGACCGCCTACACGGTCACGATCGACTACCGCCACGGAACCACGACCGGAATCTCGGCATCCGATCGCGCGGCAACGGTGCGCGCATTGGTCGACACACAGGCCGTCGCGGGCGACTTCAACCGCCCCGGGCATGTGTTTCCCCTGCGGGCGGTGCCCGGCGGCGTGCTGTCACGCCCCGGGCATACCGAGGCTGCGGTCGACCTGACGCGCCTGGCGGGCCTGCGGCCAGGCGGCGTGCTGGCCGAAGTGGTCAACGACGACGGCACCATGGCCCGTCGCCCGCAGCTCGAAGCCTTTGCCAGGCAGCACGGCCTGCCTCTCGTCTCCATCGCGGACCTGGTCGCCTACCGGGCGGAGAAGTCGAAGATCTGGCGGGAGTCGGAGGCCAAGATTCCGACCCGCCACGGCCTCTTCCGAACCTGCGTCTACCGCGAAGCCGGCAGCCCGCACGAGCATGTGGCGCTGGTGCTGGGCGATGTCGCGGGCAGCGCGGATGTGCTGGTGCGTGTGCATTCCGAATGCCTGACCGGCGACACCTTCGGCTCGCTGAGATGCGACTGCCGCATGCAATTGGAAGCCTCGATGGCCAGGATCGGCAAGGAGGGGCGCGGCGTGCTGCTGTACCTGCGCGGGCATGAAGGCCGGGGCATCGGCCTGTCGCACAAATTGCGTGCCTACGCGCTGCAGGACGAGGGAATGGACACCGTCGAAGCGAACCTCGCCCTCGGGCTGGCCGTGGACTCGCGCGACTACACCGTCGGCAGCAGCATCCTGCGGGAATTGGGCATCACCAGCATGCGGCTGATGACCAACAACCCGGCCAAATACCACGGCCTGTCCTGCCACGGCCTGGAGATCGTGGAGCGGCTGCCGCTGTGCACGCCCCCCACCAGGGAGAACCACGGTTACCTGTTGGCCAAGCAGACCCGGCTGGGCCACCAGCTGGACATGCCCCTGGGCATGTTTTGCGGCTGATGCCCCGATCCGCTTGCCGGGTCGGCAAACCAGACACCACCCCGAAACAACACGAGCCAACCATGACCGAGCACGTTTACAAGACATTGGAACTCACGGGCTCCTCCGAAAAGGGGTTCGAGCCAGCCACTCAGCGCGCGATCAGCAACGCGCACGAGTCCGTCTGAAGCGCGAAGCCAGGAGCAATCCCATGAAACTGTTCTTCAGCACCACTTCCCCCTATGCGCGCCTGGTGCGGATCGCACTCGCCGAAAAAGGCGTCGCCGACGTCCAGCCTCAGCTGACGGATCCCTGGAAGGACGCCCCCGAGCTGTTGAAGGCCAACCCGAGCGCCCGGGTTCCCACGCTGGTACTGGACAACGGGCAGGCACTGACCGAAAGCCTGTTGATCATGCTGTGGCTCGAGCGCCAGCACCCGCAGCCCACGCTGCTCGGCAACGACGCGCCGGCCGTGCTGTCGACCATGGGCATTGCCATGGGAGGCATCGATGCGGCGGCGGCCATCATCATCGGCCGCAAGATGACCGACGCCTCCTTCGACGAGTCGCCGGTGGGTCTGCGCCGGCGCCGCTCCATGGTCCAGGCGCTGTCACGGCTGGAAGCCGAGCCGCCCTCCCCGGGCGCATCGACGCCCGATCTGGCGGTCATCTGCACCGTGGTGCTCGTTGACTACGTGCGCTTTCGCTTCCCTTCGGCCCCATGGCTGCCCCGAACGCCGAAGCTCGACGCACTCGCTGCACAGCTGCGCGCAAGGGCCGCGTTCGCCAGCACCCTGCCCCGCGACATGCCACCGGCCTGACTCTTTTGCGCTGTCACACCGCTGAACCCCAAGACTTGATGGAGAAGTACCGATGAGCGCAATGGTTGATGTGTATTCCCCCTTTGACGGCGCCCCCGTCGGCCAGGTGGCCACGGCCACGCCGGAGGATGTAGAGCGTGCCCTGTCCACCGCCCATGCCCTGTTTCGCGACCGTCGGCAATGGCTACCCAAACAGCAGCGCTTGGCGATCCTCAAGCGCGCGGCCGAGATCATCGGCTCGCGGCGCGAGGAGATCGCACGGCAGGCTGCGCATGAAGGCGGCAAGCCCCTGAAGGACTCGCTGGTCGAAGTCGATCGTGGCATCGACGGCATCCACACCTGCATCGAGGAAATGCGCACCAGGGCAGGCCACGTCATCCCGATGGACCTCAATGCCACATCGGCCGGTCGCGTCGCCTTCACCCAGTTCGAACCCATCGGCGTCGTGGTCGGCGTCAGTGCGTTCAACCACCCCTTCAATCTGGTCGTCCATCAGGTGGCACCCGCCGTGGCGGTCGGCGCCCCCGTCATCGTCAAGCCGGCAGCCACCACGCCGTTGTCTTGCAAGACGCTCATCGACATCTTCCTCGAGGCCGGGCTTCCCCCCGGATGGGCGCAGATGGTTCTGCCGCAGGACCTGGACCTGGCCACGCGAATGGTGACCGACCCACGCGTGGGCTTCTTCACTTTCATCGGCTCCGCGGCCGTCGGCTGGAGCCTGCGCTCCAAGCTGGCGCCGGGCACCCGTTGCGCGCTCGAACACGGGGGCGTCGCACCGGTGATCGTCTCGCACGACGCCGATCTGGCCATGGCCATGCCGCGCATTGCGCGCGGCGCCTTCTGGCACGCCGGCCAGGCCTGCGTGGGTGTGCAACGCGTGTTCTGCCACCGCAGCATCGCCTCGGATGTCGCACAGGGCCTGGCCGCGCTGGGCAACAAGATGGTGATCGGAAACCCGCTTTCGATGTCCACCGACGTGGGTCCGCTGATCAGCCACAAAGAGGTGGATCGCGTCGGGCGCTGGGTCGATGACGCATTGAGCGGTGGCGCAAAGCTCGTCGCCGGCGGCAAGAAGGTCTCTGCCAGCTGCTACGCCAATACGGTGCTGCTCGATCCACCCGGCGACGCCGACGTGACCCGCAAGGAGGTCTTCGGACCCGTGGTTTGCGTGTACGGCTACGAAGACATCGATGCGGCGATCGCCATGTCCAACGAGCTGCCCTATTCATTTCAGGCTGCTGTATTCAGCCGCGACATCGACACCGCCATGCATTGCTATCGCCACCTGGACGGCACGGCCATCATGGTCAACGAAAACACCTTGTTCCGGGTCGACTGGATGCCGTTCGCCGGGGCCCGGGTCTCGGGACATGGCGTCGGAGGCATGCCGCACACGATGCGTGAAATGCAGACGGAAAAGATGATGGTCTGGCGCTCCGACGCGCTGACCTGAGCGACAGCCCAAGGCTCGACAAGAAGCCACCTATTTCAACAACCGGAGATTTTCATGAGCAACACAGCTACGCCTCACGTGCAGCCCAACCCGATGGCCAGTTCGCCGAACAAGATGAAGCTCGGCGTCTTCGCGATCAACGCGCATGGCGGCTGCGCCATCACCACCGCACCTGAAGTTCATCAGGCCGACAACTGGCGCACGAACCTGGAGACGGTGCAGATTGCCGATGCCGCCGGCTTCGAGGCCGCCATTCCCATCGGCCGCTGGCGCGGCTTCGGCGGCGACAGCAACTTCGGCGGCACCAGCCTGGAGACCTATACCTGGGCGGCCGCCGTCGCGGCGTCCACAAAGCAGATCGCGACCATCACGACCTCACACCTGCCGACCGTGCATCCGCTGTTCGCAGCCAAGCAGGCGGCCACGATCGACCACATCAGCGGTGGCCGCTTCGGCCTGAACATGATCTGCGGCTGGTTCGGGCCGGAGATGAGGATGTTCGGCGGCTCGATGATGGAGCATGACGAGCGCTATGCCCTCGCCGACGACTGGCTTGCCGTCGCGCAGGAGGCCTGGACGAAGAAGGGCTACTTCGACCACAAGAGCAAGTACTTCAACCTGGTGCAGGCGTTCTCGGAACCCAAGCCGCTGAACCGCCCCTTCCTGATCAATGCGGGGGGGTCACCGCGTGGCATGCGCTTCTGTGCCGAGCATTGCGACGCCGCGTTCATCATCCTCGGTTCGCATGACCTCGCCGGCGTGAGCAAGCAGGTGCGCGCCTACAAGGACCTGGCCAAGAACGAGTTCGGCCGGGATCTCAAGGTGTGGTGCTACTCCTACGTCTCGGTCGCGCAAACGCTGGCCAAGGCGCAGCAATATGTAGACCGCTACGTGCTCGAATACGGCGACGACGAGGCCTGCGAGAACATCGTCAAGGAACTCGGCATCCAGACGGGCATCTTCACGCCTGAACAAGCGGAGCAGTTCCGCTACCACTTCAAGGCTGGCTGGGCAGGCTTCCCGCTGGTGGGCACACCCCAGATGATGGTCGATCATCTGGGCATGCTGTCGGAGGCTGGTGTGGACGGCGTCTGCCTGAGTTGGCTGGACTACAACAGCGGCATCAAGCAATGGAACGCCGAAGTGATGCCGTTGCTCGAAAAGGCCGGCCTGCGCCAGGCCTACGCGCCCGCGGCGATGAAGCTGGCGGCATAACGCAGAGCTTGCAGGTCGCAGCTGGAAGGTCTGCTTCGGGCGACATCGTGCTTCTCGAGAGCTCCGGCGGCATGCGGCTCCGACAGATCGTCCGGACTCTGATCCGGCGGGAGGCAGAGGAAGAAAAGCGCGGACTGCAGGCACAGCGCCGAGCACTCGCACCGATGCCGCTGTCGGGCGATTGCCGGGGCCTGGGCGCTGTCGGACATGGCAAGCCGCGCTTGTCGCTTCGCCGCTCCCTCGGTGGTGCAGATCGCCTCCATGCGCAAAATTCGCGGATCGAAGCAGTCGATCACAGGCGACCGATAACCTTGCACGCAGGAATGAGCAACGTCCGTTGGTGCGAGCGAAGTCAGATCGAGCGTCCAACGGCATTACCACTGCGGTCGGGAAGCGCGCGCGGCGGCCTCCTCCCCGACGCGCCTTCACGAGCTTTGCTCAGTACTTGACCAGGTTCTGCAGAATCAGCGGGCCGCCCATGCCGAGCAGCGCGCCGCCTTCGGCGATCTTTCCCAGCACCATCGCGGCAAAGCGAGGTCGTCCACCAGCTTCGCAATGGCGCCCGAGGCCGCCTGCGCGTCACCGGCGATGAACATGACGCGCCGGCCGCCCTGCGCCCGGGCTCATCGCCAGCAGCTTGGCTGGCAGCTGATTGAATGTCTTGACGACATCCGCACCCCTGAACGCCGCTGCAACCACATGGCTGGACGCCTGGCCTTTCAGTTCCTCCGGGGACACGCCATAGGTGTTCATGGCGTCGACGACGATCTTGCCGGACCAGTCGGCCAAGGCAGCGGCCACGCTGGCATACGCGCGAAACGGCACATCAAGAATGACGACGTCGACTGTCAGCGCGTCCCCCAGCGTCGTGGGTTTGACATGGGGATCCAGTTCCTTGGCAAGCTCGGCAAGCGAGTGGATGCCGCGGGTAAGGTAGTGGCGCTGATTGGTTCCAACGGTGCTGGGAAATCGACTCTTATGCACGCTCTATCCGGATTGGCGAACTCCGGTCAGGGCACGGTGCAGTTGGGTCAAGCAACGCTGCACACTGTGGCGCCTCAGCGGCGCGTAGCTTCGGGTCTCATTCATGTGCCAGAAAGCCAACGCCTGTTTCGATCAATGAGCGTTGAGGACAACCTGCTTATGGGCGCCTTCTTGCGTCGCGACCATGCGGAAGTGCGCAAGACACTCGATACGAGTCTATGAGGTTTTCCCGAAACTGCGCGAGCGCGCTCGGCAGGACGCGACCACGATGTCTGGAGGCGAACAGCATATGTGTGCGATCGGGCGAGGCCTCATGGCCGATCCACGCCTGTTGATAATCGATGAGCTTTCGCTTGGCTTGTCTCCGCGGCCGGTCGGGGAATTGGCTGAGGCGCTGCGTCGGGTCAATCAACTTGGTGTCGCCATCTTGCTGGTTGAGCAAGACGTCGGTACGGCGCTGAATCTTTCATCGCGCGCCTATGTAGTGGACCAAGTGCGCATCGCCCAGACCGGTCCTTCGCACATGCTTGCGGGCGATCCGCCTGTTCGAGCCGCATACATGAGCGGTGTGCGACTCCAGCGGCGATGTGCTTCGCATTCGGCCTATGCCTCAATCCCATGAACTTCTTGGAGGTGCATTTAATCTTCAAGCGTTCCCTTTTGGCTTCCGCTCTTGCTATTGCCGCCGCGTTCAGTGCGCCGGCAATGGCTCAAGAGGAGGTTACTTTCGCGTACATCGAAGGCCACCGCTCGCAGCGACGATCAACGGTCAACCAGCAGGTTCGGACGTCGACGTCGCACGGGCCGTTCTGGCCAGAATGGGCATCAAGAATGTGGAGGTGAAAAAGGTGGAGTTCGCCGATCTACTGCCCGAGGGTAGCCTCCGGGCGGTGGACGATGAACACCGGTCTCTTCGTGACACCCGAGCGCTGCAGAACGGTGGCGTACTCCAATCCGATCTGGGCGCTTGTCGGCGGCATGATCGTTCGTGCGAGCAACCCGAAGCACGTGTCGAGCTATGCCTTGGTCTCAAAATCGGGTGCGCGGCTGGGCGTCGTCAAGGGAACTGTGCAAGTGGGCACCGCCAAGGCGGCTCGGAGTTTCTCTGAGCAGGTAGTCGAATTTGGCACGCAGGAAGAGATCATCGCAGCGATCAAAGCCGGACAGGTCGACGCTATCCGAACTCAGCGCTGGGCCACCGCGCAATCCTTGCTTGCCTGAAGGATTCAGATCTGGTACCGGCTCAACCGTTTGAACCATCGACGGACGGCAACGACCGCGCCAAGGCGGGATTCGGTGCGTATTCGTTCGCCCAAGCCGACCGTGCGTGTTGGCGCCGACCGGAAACTGAGCCAGTTTTGTAGGTAGTGCCGAAGTAAAAGTGAGCCAGGTGTTCAACCTACCCTGCTGTTTATTTAAGCGGCGGGGTTCGAGGAGTGATCACCATGGACATGATTGGCAAGATCCGACGGCTGCACGCGAGGGACAAGCTGTCGGAGTGACCGTGCCTCGATTTCACGTACAGCAAGAAGTTGATAACTTCTGGAGTACGGAGAAAAGAAATGAGAGATGGCAATGTGCCCAAGCGGCAATACACGGATGAGTTCAAGATCGAAGCGATCAGGCTGTCGGATTCGGTGGGTGGCCACGAGGCCGCGCGAAGGCTGGGAATTCCCTCGGCGACGTTGAGCAACTGGTCGCGCAAGCGCAGGCCGGTGGACTTGCCGCCGGTGCCCGAAACGAGTTCTGCGCAGCCACTTCGTCGGCCGGTGACGGAACTGGAAGCCGAGAACAGCCGGCTTCGCAAGGAGCTGGCCGACGCGAAGCTCGATGTGGAAGTGCTTCGAAAAGCGACGGCGTACTTTGCCAAGGTGTCGCGATGAAGTACGCCTGGATCGAGCATCATCGCGACGAGTACACGATCAGCCGGCTGTGCCGGGTGCTTGGGGTGTCCCGCACGGGGTACTGTCAATGGCGCGTGCGGCCGCCCAGCGCACGGGCACTGGCGAACATGGCCCTGGATGCGCAGGTGGCGACGATCCATCGTGACAGCCGAAGAAGCTACGGACGGCCTCGTATCACGCAGCAGCTTCGCCAACAGGGCCAGTGCGTGAGCGCCGAGCGGGTTCGTCGAAGTCTCAGGCGTCAGGGCTTGCGCCCGGTCTATCGGCGCGCATACGTCGTGACCACGGATTCGACCCACCGCCTGCCGGTGGCTGCCAACATTCTGGATCGGCGCTTCGACGGCTGGCGGCCGAATCGAGCGTGGGTGGCCGTATAACCTATGTTGCCACGGGCGAAGGCTGGCTGTACCTGGCCGCGGTGATGGATCTGGCCAGCCGCCGCATCGTGGGCTGGTCGATGTCTGAAATGATTGATGCGAAGCTGGTGTGCGCGGCCTTGAGATCGGCATATTGGCAACGCAAGCCCGGCGTCGGGCTGCTCGTTCACACGGACAGGGGCAGTCAATATGCCAGCCATGAATACCGCCGGCTGGCGGCGAACTTCGGGATCACGATGTCGATGAGCAGGAAGGTCAATTGCTGGGACAACGCGGCGATGGAGAGCTTCTTCAAGACCTTCAAAGTCGAGCGCATCTACCAGGTACGCTATGACACCCGGGCCCAGGCTCGCCTGGACATCGTCGACTGGATCGAGGGCTTTTACAACCGCGTGCGAATTCACTCGGCAAACGGATACCTCGCCCCGGTCACAAGAGAGCGCAGCCTCTTGCCTGCATGACTTGATGTACGTGGAAACGAGGCAAGGTCAGAGCGAGAGATAGCGCGCAGGACGGGGCTGTCTCGCAACACGGTGTCGAAGTGGCTGCGCGCACCAGTGAAGGAGGCGCCGAAGTACCGGCGCGAGCCGCGCCCGAACAAGCTCAGCCCGTTTGAGGAAGCGCTCAAGCAGGCATTGACGGCCGATGCCAGGCGGCCCAAGCACGAACGACGCACGGCACGCGCGTTGCACGCCGAGATCAAGGCTGCGGGCTACAGCGGCGGCTACTCAGCCATCACCGATTTCGTGCGGACGTGGCGCCAGGGTGAGGGGCAGACAGTCAACGTCACGGCGTTCGTACCGCTGAACTTCGAGCTGGGCGAGGCCTTCCAGTTCGATTGGAGCGAAGAAGGCCTGGTTGTCGGCGGCATCTACTACCGCATGCAGGTGTCGCACCTGAAGCTGTGCGCGAGCCGTGCGTTCTGGCTGGTGGCATATCCGAGCCAAGGCCACGAGATGCTGTTCGACGCCCTTTAGCACTCTGGCGACACGCCCCATGTGCCGCTACCCGAACTACCCGGCGTACGTGTCGGGCGACGTGACGAAGGCTGAAAGCTATCGTTGTGTTGCGTCATTACCCTGACCATCCACCGTGGCGCTGCCGGTACCGCCTTGTTGATCGGGAATAGTGCTCACGTGTCCACCAAGAGTTGTTGATGGGGACTAGGCTCCTATGCTCCGAGCAGGTTTTCAAGATGGTTGGACTGGACGCTCACCGAGAGACCGAGAGGCCGATGAGTGCGACGAGGCTGTGGCTGAGCAAGGTGTTGGCCGTCTTCACGCCGATCGAGCGAAGCTACCGGTTGTCGAGCTTCCCTGTTCCGGAACGATCGTCCTGCGTGGGCAACCAGTGCGCAGTCAGTTCGTCCGTACGAAACGCGGTTGGCGCATCGCAAGCGCCGATGCGCTGATATCCATGCGATACCGGAAAACTCGCGCGTCGATGAGTTCTCCATACTTCTCCAATGGCGCTCCCAGTCGGGCGATGATTTTTTCGGCGGCGGCCTCGCTGGTGCATTCGATGACCACATAACAGTCTTCACTGCCCACGTAGCCCGAATCCGCCGTCACCGGCCTGGAAAGGCCGGCATCGGCCTCGACAAAGTGGATCGAAGCCGTGCCCGGTTGGTCGAGCACTTCCAGAACGCCCGCAAGCGTCGGCATCATGGCTGGATCGCCAGACGGTCGCAGCCGCATCAGTGCGACTGCAACGCCTCGCGCGAACCCTGCGCTGTGCACCAAGCGTCCGACCACACGCGTCGGCGCGATGAATCGGGAAATGTGGTGATTCGACCACGCGGTCTGGTTCGCCAGGGCCGCCTTGTAGGGCGCACCGTTCAGCACATCGAAGCTGGTGGTGTTGTAGATCTGCAGGTAGCGGGTTGGCGTGCCCACAGATTCATACCGTCTCGCCTCGAGAAAGCCAAGTATTGCCACTCTCTCGGCCAGATGCTCACGGTCGAACCACTCATTGAAGTCAGCCACCTCGTCCGGGAGCACTTCCATGGATGAAATCAGGATGCCTTCGCCAGCAAAGACCATGTCGATTCTCTCTTTCGGATGATGATGTTAGTAGGTGCGGATCAGTCGATCCTGATGTTCGATTCGATGATCACCTTCTCCCACTTGAGGCGGTCCCGCTTGATCGTTTCGGCCAATCGCTGCGGTGAGCCGCCTTCGAGCTCCATTCCCATTTCAAGCAGCTTGTTCTTCATCTCCGGGTCCTTCAGGATGTCATTCACGTTCTTGTTCAGCAGTGCAATGACAGCGTCGGGCGTCCGGGCGGGCGCCAGCAGTGCAAACCAGTGCAGCAGCTCGAAATTGGCAAAGCCCTTGGTCTCGGAAACTGCGGGCAATCCGGGATAGGCGGGCGAGCGCTTCGCTGTGGTGACTGCGAGCGCCCTCAACCGGCCGGCCTTGGCCATCGGCATCGACTCCGGGCCGATGGCCATCATCACCGGCACCTGCCCGGACATGAGATCCTGCAGCGCGGGCGCTCCACCCTTGTAGGCACGTGCGTCATCTCGATAGACGCCGCGCGCTTGTACAACTCCATGCCCAGGTGGCTGGGGTTGCCGGCACCGCTGGAAGCGTAGTTGATCGGTGTCGTCGAAGACCGCGCGAACGCCGTGAGTTCGTCGATCGAATTGACCGGCATCGAAGGATGAACCATGACCACGCTGGGAAGAGTCACGGCCATCACGATCGGCGCGAGGTCCTTTTCTGGGTCGTAAGCGAGCCGTCCCTTGTAGAGGGTCGGATTGACCGAAAGCCCTGCGGTGGAGGCCAGCAGGATCGTGTAGCCGTCCGGGCTCGCCTTGGCGACGAAGCTGGCCGCGATCTGTTCGGTGGCACCCGGCTTGTTCTCGACGAGGACTGGCTGCTTGAGTCGCTGCGACAGCTGTTGTCCGATCAGACGGGACACCGCGTCAGATGCGCCGCCCGGTGGATAGGGAACCACGATGCGAATGGGCTTGTCCGGGTAGTCCCCTGCATACGCCAGCCCTGCCAATGCCAGCGAAAGGGCACACGCAGCACGTATCACGGCAATCTTCATATCAGTATCCAATCAAGAGAGTGAGAAATTCGTCGTCCGGGCCGCCCTGCAAGATCACTGGGGCGTGATCTTCGCGGCCTTCACCAGGCGGGCGTAGCTGTCCGCGTCCTTGCGCATGAACTCCCGGAAGTCCTCGGGCGAGTCCCCGACCGGAATGAGGGAGGTCTCCTCGAGCTGCCTGCGCAACTCGCCGCGCAGCGCGGTCTTGATCACGGCATTGAGTCTGTCGACCACGGCCCGGGGTGTCCCGGCCGGCGCGGCAATGCCGGTCCAGGTGACGACTTCGAAGTCGGGCAGCCCTGCTTCCTTCATCGTGGGAACGTCCGGCAGCAGCGGCGAGCGCTGGCGGCTGGTGATGGCCAGCGCGCGCAGCTTGCCGCTCTTGGCGTAAGGCAAGGCCGTTGGCGAAGTGTCGAACAGCATGTCGATCTGCCCGCCCATCAGATCCACGAGCGCCGGCGCGCCCCCCTTGTACGGAACGTGCAGAAGCTCCACGCCGGCCTGCTGCATGAAGATCTCGGTGGACAAATGCTGAGCGGAACCGACGCTCGCGCTGCCGAAAGTCAATTTTCCCGGGCGAGCCTTGGCCAGTGCGATCAACTCGCTGACGCTGTGAATGGGCGACTGGTGGCCTACGACCAGGATGTTGGGCTGATCGACGATTCGCATGATGGGCGCGAATGCCTGCAGCGGATCGAAAGGCGGATTGACATACAGGAACTGATTGGCGGCAAAGACACCGGCGCTGCCGACCAGCAGCGTGTAGCCGTCCGGCGGCGCCTTGGCGACATAGGCGGCCCCCACGTTGCCGGAGGCGCCAGGCTTGTTGTCGACCACGAAGGGCTGCTTCAGCGCGTCCTGCAAGCTCTTGCTGACCAGGCGCGCAACCAGATCCACGCTGCCGCCCGGGGGGAACGGGACGATCAGGCGCACCGGCTTGTGCGGGTAATCCTGGGCGGCCACGCATGGGACGACGAATGCGAGCAGGATGGCGGCCAGCCTGCTAAGCATTGCGCACCTCCTGGGGCGGATTTCGGGACGGAGACAGTGCAGCGGCGGCTTCGGCAGCGACACCCAGCAGTGCGTGATCGCCGCCCGCGCGACCGACCAGTTGCAGCCCGACGGGCCGTGCGTCGTCGTCCTCACCCGCGGGAAGCGAGATACCGCACAGCGCGAGCAGGTTGACCGGGCGGGTGAAGTGGACCGGCGCCACGTTGTGGTCGACGTCCTCGAGGCGCGGCGCGGTCATCGCCGTCACCGGCATGGCGATGGCGGACAGTCCGAGCCTGTCCATCTCGCCGGCGAACTCCTGCTGCCAGCGCGACGCAGTGGCCTGAGCCTGCAGGTACTGCACGGCCGTGGTCGCGCGGGCGGCGACGAGCCGCGATCGCACCGACGGATCCATCGGCGAATTCGGTTCGTCCAGGAACCGGTCATTCACCCAGGCGCCTTCGGCAATCATGATGGCGTTGGTGGGCTCTTTGAACGCCGCCAGCGACGCCGGAAACCGGAACGGCACCAGGCTGAAACCCGCCTGCTCAAGCCTTTGCAAACTCTGTGCATGACATCGCGCGACGGCCGGCGCGAGTGGCACGAGTTCGTCCGCCTCCAGCACGCCGATCCGCCGGCCGGCGTTCGAGCCCGAACCGAGCGCGCCGACGAGCGCCTCGAAGCACAACCGGGCATCCTGCACCGACGATGCAATGAGGCCCACGCTGTCCAGGCTCTCGCTGAGCGGATAGACGCCCTCGCGCGGCAGCGCATCGATCGTTGGCTTGAAGCCCACGATGCCGCAGAAGGCCGCGGGTACGCGGACCGAGCCGCCGGTATCGGAGCCGATCGCCCACGGCACCAGGTGAGCTGCCACGGCCACGGCCGATCCACTGCTGGAGCCACCTGCCACCAGCGTGTCCGTGGCGCGGCCGGCCGGATTGCGCGGCGTGTCCATGTGCGTATTGGTGCCCCAGGCGCCCAGCGCGAACTGCACCATGTGGGTCTTGCCAACGATGACACCACCGGCCTGGGCAATGCGCCGAACGATGGCCGCGTCCTGCTGCGCGATGTTGGCCGACAGCAGCGGCGAGCCCGCCGTCGTGAGCTTGCCTTGGATGTCCACCAGGTCCTTCAGCGCCAACGGAATGCCGTGCAGCGGGCCGCGATCGTGGCCTGCGCGGAGTTCCTCGTCGGCGAGAGTCGCCGCCGCCAGGGCCTCCTCTTCGTAGACAGCCAGGAAGCTCTTGAAGACGGTGTCGTGCGCCGCGATGCGGCGAAGGCACTCCCGCGTGAGGATCACCGAACTCGTCTCTCCGGATCGCAAGGCACGCGACAGTTCCACCATCGGTGCGAAGGCAGGCGGCCTGGTCAGGTTGGAACGCGTCATGCCGCCACCGCTCGAAGAGCCAATCGCGTGTCCAATACGTCGGCATAGGACTCGCCGGCACGCAGCCGTGACAGCGTCTGTTGCTCCGCCTGTTGCAGTTCGATCGCCTTCCGGGCCAAGGCCCATGCCTCGTCGGGCGACATCACCAGAACGCCGTTCTCGTCAGCCAGCACGACATCGCCTGGATGCACGCGCACACCCCCACAGTCCACCGGACGGCAGAAGCTGCCCGACTGCCCGCCGCGCGGGTGGTGCGGGCGCTCAGGCCGCGGGCCCACACCGGCACGCCGAGCTCGCGCAGCTCTGCGATGTCGGTGACGCAGCCATCGACCACCACGCCTGCTACACCGCGAAGGCGCGCTGCCAGCATGCTGGCGCCTCCCATGCACGCAATCGTCTCGTTGCCCGCGCGGTCGACGAACAGGAAATCGCCGGCCCGCAGTTGGCCCAGCGCGTGGTGCAGGATGGATCCGTCCGAGCCCTCGCATCGCACGGTGATGGCGGTGCCGACGCTGCGCGCCACCGCAGTGATGGCCTTGATCCGCCCGTGCAGGAAACCGCGATCATGAAAATGGCCGATGGTGGCCGGCTCGACCTCCTTCAGCAGGGCCCGCAGTTGCAGCGCGCACGGCGGCGGCAACTCTCCTAGTTCAATTGCAGTCATTTCGGATATCGTCGTTGTGAATGACGGCAATCGTAGGTAGCCACTCCCGGCACCGATACTGATCAATTCTCACGATGGTTGATTCGAGTTCTTTATCAACGAGGTTCACCCTCCATCAGTTGGAAGCTTTCGTGTGGACCGCGCGTCTCGGCACGGTGCATGCGGCGGCGCGCCACCTGCATCTCACCCAGCCGGCGATCTCGCATCGCATTCGCGACCTGCAGGAGGAACTGGGTATCCAGCTGTTCGAACGCCAGAACCAGCGCCTGCTGGTGACGGAGCTGGGCCGCAATGTGCTGGTCTATGCGGAGCGCGTGCTGGCCTCGGCGCAGGACATGGCGCGGCTCGATCTGCGGCGCACCATTACTGGTCTGGTGCGCATGGGGGTGGACGAGTCCTGCGCGATCATCGGGATGCCGCGGACCCTCAAGGACATCAAGGACAGCTATCCGGCGCTTCGCGTGGACCTGACGGTGGGCGGAGGCGCCCAGCTGCTTCAGAAGATCAACAACCACGAGTTGGACATGGCGCTGCACACAGGGCAAAGCAGCCAACCCGACGTGACAAGCCAGTTCATCGGACTGACCGAACACCAGTGGGTGGCGGCCCACGACCTGATCATGTCGGAGGGAGACTTTCTGCCGGCCCACGCCCTGAACCACCGCATCGTCTGCAATGCGCCTCCGTCGACCCTGCATGAATCGGCATCGCGCTGGCTGGCCTCGGACGGCTATTCGTTCGAGGAGTACAGCAGTTGCAACTCGCTCTCGCTCATGGTGGCGTTGGTTGCCTCCGGCCATGCGATTGCCATGCTGCCCGCATCGATCACACGCCAACAGGTCGCCGAAAAATCCTTGCAGGTCTTGCACGCCAAGCCAGCGGTACCGAACGTGCCCTACTACTTCTCGTACCTGGCGCACCACCGCAGCGACACAACGGCGCGCATTCTGGACATTGTGCTGCGCAATCTGCAAGACACCGGGTTCTTCCACGCCGGCGAATCGTCAAATGACAGCAGCGGTGATTGATGCGGTCTTCTGAATTTCGTTCTTGAGGAGACTGACGCAAGGCCGACCATCAGGTGCGGGAAACACGCCTCCACCAACCTGTCGAAGTCGAAGCCGAAGGCGTCGTCGTTGCCACCTCGACCAGCGTCGTGAAAGTCGATGAGAACAACGCTCCCGCGCGCTACTACTTCCCTCGCTCCGACCTCAGGATGGAAAAGCTGAAACGGTCGACGACGACCACAGAATGCCCTTTCAGGGGTACGGCGAACTACTACAGCCTGGATCTCGGCGAAAGGCGGCTGGAGGACGCTGTCTGGACTTACGAGGCCCCCCATGACGAGCATCAGGGCCTGAAGGTGTTAGCGCCAGTGCAATCGAGGCACAGGACTTCCTTGCACATCGCTTGACCTGTCGGCTGACCACAGTGCCCCTGTAGCGCGCGAACGTCAACACTACATTCCTGCATGCGCGGCGTGGGACGGCCGAAGACCTCCCCGGGCCTGCGAACAGTCTTGTGAAGTGGCTTATAACAACCTGAGTGCTGCATCCCAACCAAGCTGAACGATTTCGTCGACCTCCTCGCGGTCATACTGCCGCGCCGCGTGCTCGCACACGGCGGCGCTCGGGTAAGTCAGAGGGCGACCGCCGCTCAGCGCTTTGGTCTGTGCCTGGCACGCGCGCTCAAGGAACATGATGTTGTGGAACGTCCTAGGAATGCTCTTGCCTGCGGCGATGAGCCCGTGGTTGCGCAGGATCATGGCGTCGTGCGGCCCCAGGCTCTGCACCAGGCGCGAGCGTTCGTCTAGATCCACCGCAACGCCCTCGTAGTCGTGATATCCGAGCCGGCCGTAGTACTTCATCGCGTGCTGACTGATCGGCAGCAGCCCTTCGGCTTGGCACGACACGGCGATGCCGTCCGGCGTGTGCGTGTGAATGATGCAGTTCAGATCGTGCCGCGCTTCGTGGATCGCCGAGTGGATCACGAAGCCAGCGACATTCACGCGACTCTTGGCCGGGTCGACATCATCGACGACATTGCCGTGCAGATCGATCTTGATCAGGTTGTCGGCCCGCATCTCGTGGAACAGCAGGCCGTAGCGGTTGATAAGGAAGTGATCTGTGCCAGGAATGCGCGCGCTGATGTGCGTGTCGATCAGATCCGTCATGCGGAAATGCGCGACCAGGCGGTAGAAGGACGCGAGGTCTTCGCGGGTGCGCTCTTCGATCGCGCCAAGGCTTTGCGCCTGAACAGTTGACATAGTGAACTCCAATCCGATGCGTGTGAACAATTGACTCGGGCCGTCGAAGCTCACTGCGCAGCGAGCGCTTGCGCGACGGCCCGACCCGCCTCCGTGGTCGAGGCCGAGCCGCCCAGGTCGCGTGTGCGCGGCCCGCGGACCAGTACGGCCTCGATTGCCTTGACAATCGCGTCGTGCGCAGCATCGACGCCCAGAAACTTCAGCATCAGCGCGCCGGACCAGATCATCGCCAGTGGGTTCGCGATGTTTTGCCCGTAGATGTCCGGGGCCGAACCATGCACCGGTTCGAACAGCGATGGGAACGTTCGTTCGGGATTGAGGTTGGCCGAGGGCGCCAAGCCAATCGTGCCGGTGCAGGCGGGCCCCAGGTCGGAGAGGATGTCGCCGAACAGGTTGCTTGCCACGACCACGTCGAAGCGCTGCGGCTGCAGCACGAAGCGTGCACAGAGGATGTCGATGTGCTGCTTGTCAATGGTGATTCCCGGGTAGCCCTTGCCGACTTCGTCGGCACGCCCATCCCACCAAGCATGCTGATCGCGATGCCGTTGCTTTTGGTGGCCACCGTGAGGTGCTTACGCGGCCGCGACTGTGCGAGGTTGAAGGCGAACTTCAGAACACGGTCGGTGCCGAAGCGCGAGTAGACCGACTCCTGGATCACAATCTCGCGCTCGGTGTCCGCGTACATCACGCCGCCGAGATTGGTGTACTCGCCTTCGGTGTTCTCACGGACGACATAGAAATCGATGTCGCCTGGCCTGCGCGGCTTACCCTGCGGGTCGACGAGGGGACAGGGCACGCCCTCGAACAACCGCACCGGGCGCAGGTTGATGTACTGATCAAACTCGCGCCTGAACTTGAGCAGCGAGCCCCAGAGGGAGACGTGGTCGGGAACAGTCGCCGGCCAGCCCACCGCGCCGTAGTAGATCGCATCCTTGCCGGCGAGGCGCGCCTTCCAGTCCTCCGGCATCATCGCGCCGGTCTGGGCGTAGTAGTCGCAGCTGGCCCACTCGATGTGCTCGAGCTCTAACTCGAAGTCGAACAGACGCGAAGCGGCTTCCAGTACGCGCAGCCCCTCGGGCATGACTTCCTTGCCGATGCCGTCACCCGGCAGAACGGCGATCTTGAACTTCCTGGTCATGTCGTGTCCTCGTGTCCAGTTACGCGCCCAGGCCACCGATACAGGTGTACTTGACTTGCAGGTAGTCCTCGATGCCGTACTTCGAACCCTCGCGGCCCACGCCTGACTCCTTGTAGCCACCGAACGGGGCGACTTCGGTGGTGATCAGGCCTTCGTTGATGCCGACCAGGCCGTACTCGAGCTTCTCGGAGACGCGCATCGCGCGGCCCAGATCACCGGTGTAGAAGTAGCAGGCGAGACCGTACTCGGTGTCGTTGGCGGCTCGAACCACTTCGTCTTCGGTCTCGAAGCGAAACACCGGCGCGAGCGGACCGAAGATCTCTTCCCTGGCGAACTTCATCGAAGCAGTTGCCTGCGCAATGACCGTCGGCTCGAAGAACAGACCGCCGCGCGCATGGCGCTTGCCGCCGGTGACGATGCGCCCTCCTTTGGAAACCGCGTCGGCGACAAACTCCTCGACCTTGCTCACCGCGTCATCGTCGATGAGCGGCCCCTGTGTGACGCCTGCGTCGAAGCCAGAACCCACCACGAGCTTCAACGTTGCGTCGGCGAAGGCCTTTACGAATCGGTCGTAGATGCCGCTCTGCACATAGACACGATTCGTGCAGACGCAGGTCTGGCCGGCGTTGCGGAACTTCGCCGCGATGGCACCTTCCACGGCGCGGTCCAAGTCAGCGTCGTCAAAGACGATGAAGGGCGCGTTGCCGCCTAGCTCCATTGATACCTTCTTCACCGAGTCGGCGCATTGGCGCAGCAACAGCTTGCCAACGGGTGTCGAACCGGTGAACGTCAACTTGCGGACGAGGCTGTTGCTGGTCAGCTCGCCGCCGATGTCGCGCGCCGAACCCGTAACAATGTTGAGCACGCCCGCGGGAATGCCGGCCTGCTCGGCGAGGACTCCCCAGGCTAGGCCCGAGTACGGTGTCTGCATTGCCGGCTTCGCCACGACCGTGCAGCCGGCCGCCAGTGCAGGCCCGATCTTGCGAGCCAACATCGAGGAAGGGAAGTTCCACGGCGTGATCGCAGCCACCACCCCGACGGGTTCCTTGGTGACGAGAATTCGGCGCTGCTTCCATGGCGACGGGACCACATCGCCGTAGATTCGACGAGCCTCCTCCGCGAACCACAAAATGTACGCGGCGCTCATGCCGACTTCACCCTTGGCCTCGGCTAGCGGCTTTCCCTGTTCGCGCGTTAACAGTTCTGCCAGCGGTGCTTGGTGGTCCATGATGGCAGTCGAGAGGTCGCGCAGCATCTTTGCGCGCTCGGCCGCCGTGAGTTCCCGGTAGTCCTCAAACGCAGCAGCAGCCGCATCGATGGCGCGCCGCGTTTCGGTGGCACCGGCGTTGGGCACAGTGCCGATCTGCTCCCCGGTCGAGGGGTCGACCACAGGCACCGTGACGCCACCGGCGGCATCGACCCACTCGCCGGCGATGAAATTCTTCTCGCGTTTCAGATCGGACCATTGCAGCATACGGTTCTCCTGGGGTTCAGCTGGCGCAATATCCGCCATCGACTGGGATCGTCACGCCGTTGATAAGCTTGGAGGCGCGCGAAACGAGGAAGATTGCGGTGCCGACCAAGTCTTCCGGCTCTGCCCATTCGCCGCCGGGAATGCGCGCGACGACCTTGTTGTTGAATTCGGGGTTCTCGCGACCGCCGCGGCTGATCTCGGTCTTGATCCACCCGGGGGCGATGGCATTGACGCGAATGCCGTCTTCGGCAAAAGAGATTGCGAGCGACTTTGTCAGCGAGATGACCGCCGTCTTGGCCGCGCTGTACGCCGGCACTTGCGGCGCGCCGAAATACGCGTACATCGAGGCGATGTTGATCAGGCACCCTTTGCTGGCCTTGAGGTGCGGCCGGAAGGCGTTTGCCAGCCGAAGGTTGCCGACCAGGTGAATGTCGAGGATGTCCTTGAACACGTCGGGCTTGTATTCCTCCCAGCGGGAGAGCTTGCCGGCGCAATGGATCACGGCGTCGAGCGACTCGACCCGGCTCGCGAGTGCAGCCACCGCCGCGTCGTCTCTGACATCGAGGGTCTCGTAGCGAATGCGCGAGTTCGGCTCTTTGGGTTCCGCGAGGTCTGCAACGATCACTTTGGCGCCGCTCGCCACGAAGCCCTTCGCGAAGGCGCCACCGATGCCACCGGTGCCGCCGGTGATCAGAATGGTCTTGCCGGTTACGTTGAAGTCTGGAGTTGTCATCGAATCACCTTTGGGTAGATAGGTAGAAAAATGCTGGGTGGCTTGGAAGGTCACCAGGTGTGGAGCAGACGTTCGTCGACCTCGCTCCTATTGGGGAAGGTTGATCGGCCGCCGGTGCGCTCGCACTTGAGCGCAGCGGTCACCGCCGCGAACCGCAGCGCTTCGGATTCGGTCCGCCGTTCGGCCAGGGCCAGCGCGAAGGCGCCATGAAAAACGTCGCCAGCGCCAAGCGTTTCTCGCGCAGTCACGGGGAAGGCGCGGAGGTGCTGGGGCTGGCGTTCCGCGTCCAACCAAGCGACGCCCGCACCGCCTAACGTGACGGCCACGAACGGTGCGTGGACGGCCGCCCGCTTGAGCCCCTCCAGCGGATCGGCCGTTCCGAACAGCCCGGCAAGACCTTGCTCAGAGAACACGACGTGACTGGCCGCCTTGACAGCGAGAATCATCTGGGGATCGTCGGAGATGTCCGCGTCGAGCACCGCGGGAAGTCCTCGCGCCCGTGCGGCATCGAGCGCTCGTACCGCACCCGCGACCCAACGGTTGTCCGCGAGAACGACATTGGCCTGGCAGATCATGTCCAGCGGCAACCACTGGGCATCGGCATCGAAGTCGGTCGATCGATACAACACAATGGCCCGATCGCCGCGCTGGTCAACCAGCACGATGGAGTGCGGTGACGTTGCGTCGCAGATGCGTCTGGCGGTCACATGAACGCCCGACGTTTCCAGGCCGCTGACGATGTGGTTGGCCATGTCGTCATCGCCCACCCGGCCGATCCACCTCGCGTTACCACCAAGGCGAGCGATAGCGGCCGCAGCGTTCGCGGCCATCCCCCCTCCGCTCTCGACGCGCGAGCGTGCGACCAGCTTGGTGTCGCTGGACGGCAGCTGGTCGACGCGGTAGATCACATCGAGCACCGCGCCGCCCACGCAGGAGACTGTCAGGGCTTTCATGCGCAGGCTCGTGTCAGCAGATTTGCAATCGTGCGCACTTCAGAGCCTCTGCCCTTCGGCCGCGAACAACGCCGACTTCGAAGGGTTGAACGAGAGCCGGATCGGGTCGCCGAGCCGCGGCGTCGCATCCCCCGGTAAGCGTGCGAGCAGCTTGTGGTCGCCCACGGCAACGCTGACCAGCGTGTCGGCGCCGAGAGGTTCGATCAGCGAGATCAAGCCGGCGATATTGGGGCCGCTCGAATCGCTGACCGAAAGGTGTTCCGGTCGAATGCCGAAATCCGCGAGACCCGAGTAGCGAATCTCAGAGAGCATCCGGCTCCCACCCGGCAACTGAATCTCGCCGTTGGTGATCGTCACTGGCACGAAGTTCATCGCGGGGGAGCCGATGAAGCTGGCCACGAAGCGCGACTTCGGCTTGTTGTAAAGCTCCGCAGGCGTGCCGATCTGCTCGATGCGGCCGTCCTTCAGCACGACGATGCGGTCTGCCAGAGTCATTGCCTCGACCTGGTCGTGGGTGACGTACACCATCGTCGAGCCAATGCGTTGATGCAGTTGCTTGATCTCGGCCCGCATGTCGACACGGAGTTTGGCGTCAAGGTTCGAAAGCGGCTCGTCGAACAGGAAGATCTTCGGATCGCGGACCATCGCGCGTCCCATTGCCACGCGTTGACGCTGGCCGCCGGAGAGTTCCTTCGGCTTGCGATCGAGCAAGTGACCGATCTGCAGCACACCAGCGACGTGTTCGAGCTTCTTCGCGATCGCCGCCTTGTCCATTCCGGCCATCTTCAGGCTGAAGCAGATGTTGGCGCGCACGGTCATGTGTGGATACAGCGCATAGTCCTGGAAGACCATCGCGATATCGCGCTCCCAGGGCCGCAGCGCATTTACGACGCGGTCGCCGATCGAAATCTGGCCCTCTTGGAAATCTTCGAGTCCTGCGATCATGCGCAGCAGCGTCGACTTGCCGCAGCCCGACGGGCCGACGAACACGATGAACTCGCCGGCGGCGATGTCAAAACTGAGGCCGTGGATGACTTCCACTGCGCCGTAGCGCTTGACGACGTTTCGGATGGAGAGCATGGACATGGCGGTTATCCCTTCACTGCGCCGACGGCAAGGCCGGCGACGAGATGACGTTGCACGAGGAGAGCGAGGACCAGCGGAGGCAGCGCGATCATGGAAGCGGCTGCCATCAGCGCGCCCCAGTTCGTGACGCCTTCACCGACAAAATTGAACGAGGCGACGATGGCCGTCTTGGTGTCGAAGCCCGACAGTGCCAACGCGAAGAGGAAGTAGTTCCATGTGAACACGAAACACAGGATTGCAGCCACGACGACTCCCGGGATGACCAGCGGCAGCGCGATGCGCGTCAGGATGGCCAGGGGCCGGCAGCCGTCCATCTGCCCAGACTCGATCAGCGCCCGAGGCACGCGGTCGAAGTACGGCAGCAAGGTCCAGAGCGCGACCGGCACGGTGATCGCGCTGTGCGTCAGGATCAGCACGGTGTAGCTGCCGACCAGATCGACCTTCTGGAACAGGATGAACCACGGCAGCAGGAACAGCGTGCCCGGCGCCATGCGAGCGAACAGTGTCAGCGTCGCGGGCCAGGTGGTGCGATGCCACGACACTGCGAAAGCCGCGGGGATTGCCAGCAGCAGACCAAGCAGCGTCGCACCGATCGAGACGACGAGGCTGTTGTACGTGTTGTGCAGGAATTCGGTGCGAACGAAGAGTTCACGGTAGTTGTTCAGCGTCGGGGCCGAGAAGATGCGCGGCGGCAGCGACATCACGTCGACACTCGACTTGAACGACGAGAGGAACATCCAGGCCAGCGGCGTCAGCACGATCAGCAGCATGACAATGACCTGAAGCCGGCCGAGTAGGCGCGGCAGCGCCGCCGATGCGACAACGGTTCCGGAGGATGGGGCAGTGGAGGTGCTCATGGAGGCCTCAGTAGGTGAGCGCGCGGCGCAGCTTGGCGAAGACCACGACGGTCGCCAGCACGACCAGGGAGAGCGTGATCATGGCGGCCGATGCATTGCCGAAGCGGGAGAACTCGAAGCCCTGCTGGTACGCGTACATGTTCATCGTCGTTGACGCATTCCCCGGGCCGCCGCGCGTCGCGATGAAGACCAGATCAAAGAACCGCAGCAAGTCGACCGAGCGCAGCACCGCGGCGGTCAGCAACGTTGGCCCGAGCAGCGGCAGCGTGATGTAGACGAAGCGGCGCCAGCCGATCACGCCATCGACCTCTGCAGCCTCGAACACCGTGGCCGGCAGCGACTGCAGTCCGCCCAGCACGAGAAGGCCGACGAAGGGTGTCCACTGCCATGTGTCGATCATCGCGACACTCAGGATCACCATGTCTGGTGCTGCAAGCCAGAGCTGCGGCGGGATGCCGACTTGGCCGATGACCCAGTTCACGATGCCGACCGATGGGTCGAGCAGCACGATTGCCATCATGCCGACGACGACCGGCGGCAGCATGAACGGCGTGATTGCCACTGTGCGCACCAAGTTCCGCGCCCACTTCACGTTGTTGAGCACGACGCCAAGCCAAGTGCCCAGCACGAGTTGCATTGACAACGCGATCCCGTACAGGACCCAGGTAACCTTGAAAGCGTTCTTGAACTCGCGGTCGCTGGCCAGGTTGATGTAGTTGCCAAGCCCGACGAAGCGAGGTTCGGTGCCGAGCGACGCGTCGTAAAGCGAAATCCAGCCGGCGTAGAACAGCGGGAAGATCACCATCGCGACCACGAACAGCACGGCCGGCCACATCATCCAGGACAGCGAGATGCCGGTTTGGCCGTTCGGAACGGTACCCCGGCGGGCGGCCGGGGGCGCGCCGGGGGCCAACGTGGCCGGCGTCGTTGCGGTGTTCTTCATGGGTTGTCTCGATCTAGTGGCAAGCGCGGCCTGAACGTGTCGGACCGCGCAGCACGTTTTCTATTGCAGCTTGGCGAGGTCAGCGTCGGCGTCGCAGGCGGCTTCCTTGGGGGTCTTCTGACCAAGAACGACTTCCTGCACGGCGCGTCCGATGATTTCGCGCGTTTCGGGGACACGGTCGGTCGGCGACGCGTAGTCGCCCGTTCCGGTTGCGCTGAGTTCCTTCAGCGCCGTCACCCACTGCTGGCGCACCGGCTTCTCAGCTGCGAATGCCTTCAGTTCCGGGCCATTGAACACTGAGGCGCGCGGCGGCGCGACGCCCTTGGTCGCAAGCACGGTTTCAACCTCGGGCGAGGTGGCCCACTGAAGGAAAAACCAAGCCGGGCCCTTCTTCTTCGAAAACTCGGAGATCGACACGCCCCAGCCAAAACCGACCGGCTTCGAAAGCCCCGACGCCTTTCCCTTGGGCAGCACCTTCAGCGCGATGTCGCCGTCGCGGCCCGGGTACTTCATGATGTTCACGAACTCGTTCGACGACTCGTGCGTCATCGCGACTTTGCCCTGGCCGAGAAGCTCGACAACCTGCGGGAAGCTGTGGTTCGTCGCGCCAACGGGGCCGTAGTTCTTCAGCAGGTCGGTGTACATCGTCAACCCGGCGACCGACTCGGGGCGGCACATGCCCGGCTGCTTACCATCGACAGATTTGAACCCGCCACCCATGTTGAACAGGAACGCAGCCAGCGTGTACGGTACGCCGCTGCGCACGCCGCGCGCAGCCCACACCCCCTGTGCCGGATCGCAGGCCTTGAGCTTTTGCGCGGCGACCGGAATGTCCTCGAGGAACTGCGGCACCTCTACCTTGCACTTCGCAAAGATGTCCGTGCGCCAGTAGAACAGCGGCCCCTCGACGTTGATCGGCAGGCCGACCAGCTTGCCGCCAAAGGTCTCGTTGCGGATCAAGCCCGCGCCGAAGTCGCTTAACTCAAACTGCGGCGATGTCAGCGTGGGGTCCTTGATCATCGGGTTCAGGTCGGCATACCAGCCGGCCTTGTTGTAAACCGAGCCCTCGCGAATCTTCAGCGAGGTGTAGACGTCCATGTCCGACGCCTTCGCCTGCAGCAGTGTTCCGAGGCGCGCGCGTTGCGGGTCTTCGTTGAGGATCTCGATGCGAACCTTGATGCCGGTCTTCTCGGTGAATTGCGGCGCCATATCGCGAATCTGATTCGACCAGGGGTGGTTGTTGAGCAGGACGTTGATCGTCTCGCCGTCGTACTTCTTCCAGTTGAAGGCTTGGGCCATCGCGGAATTGCCGATTGCAGTGACCGCTCCCAATGCCAGCGCGGCTGCGGCACGGATCAAGTTGATGCGCATGTCTTCTCCTTCGTCCTTTGGACCAGTGGTTGCTTTAGAAGTGACTCGATGCGGTCACGTGGTGGGAAACGGATTCAGTGCGCGACGACGCGGTCGACGACCTCGCACAGGCGCTGCAAGCGAACGACGGCATCGTCCCGCAAGGACTTCTCGACATCGGCGCTTCCGATGACGTTGCGCCAGACGGCACGACCGGCCAGGAAACCCGACGCGCCTTCCTTGCAGGCCCATTCGACCGCCCGCGGGAAGTCGTCGGGCGCGACGCCGGAGGAGAGCACGACCCAAGGCCCTTGGATGATCGTCGTCAGCTGGGCGCATTCGTCGCGAACGGCCTTCTCGCCGCCCTTGCCGTGGCGCGGCACTTCGGCCTTGTAAAGGTCTGCGCCGAGGCCGCCCAGTTCGCGGGCCGCGGCCGCGATCCCAAGGTTCATGTCCCAGATGCGGCCGTCGCGTGCTTTCTTCGAGACTGGCTCGATGATGCTGATCAAACCCGCGGTCCGGCACCGTGCGACGAAGTCATTGACCATGTCGATGCGCGTCTGCGCGGGCTCGTCGGGGCGCCACGACACCAGAAGCTTGAGCGCGACCGCGCCGTCCTCCTTCATGGTGGCGGGGTCGACTTCTTCGTCGATGACGACGTTCGAGACTAGTTCGTCCGCGCTCGCGATGAACCGATCCGCGGCAGCGATCAAGCCGCACGTCGGGGCCACGGCCTTGGCCGCGATGGCAGGCTTCCAGCCGAATTCGTGGTCGATGAGGACGGCCGACGCGTAAGGCGTCAGGGCACGCAACGCAGCCAGCTTGAAGTCCACCAGTTGTGCGTCGGTCACGGTGCCCGATTGCTTCTCGGCGAACATGGCGCGCATCGATTCGCGCTGGTCGATTGCCAGCATGGCGAACGCACCAGACGGGCGGGTGAGGGCACTCAGAGGGGAGGTTTTGGACATGGGATCTCGCTGTCGTGGTCGGTTTATTTGATGACGCTCCGCTGGACCAGTACCTGTCGTGCAAATGAAGGCCCGGCGTCCTCGCGAAGGCTGTTCTGGCTCGTCGATTGAGCGAAGAGTAAACGATTACCTTATCTTCAAGGTAATCGTTTACCCGAATGGCTCTCAAGCTCCGAAAGGATCAATCGGACGGGGGGACAAGCGGCGCTCCTGAGTCCTACGCGGATTCGCGAATGGCAAGCGAATGGGGGAGGAGGACCGTCCGCGGCTCGCGTTTGCCGCCGAGTGATTGCTCCTTCAAGAGACCCGCAACGGCCTCACCGAAGTCGCTCACCGGCACATGGACCGTGCTGAGCCATGGGGCTAGCCAACGGTTAAGTCGGTTGTCGTCGAAGCCGAAGATCGCCAAGTCATTCGGGACGCGTAGCCCCATGTCGATCGCCGCTCTATAAACGCCGTAGGCGATGGAGTCGTTGCCGCAGAAGATCGCTCGCGGCGGGCTTTTGCCGCTCAGCAAGGCCCGTGCGTGCCGATGGCCGGCCTCAGGCGTGAGTTGACTTTGAATGCGCCGCTCGGCAACGAGCGATACGCCGTGCTGGCCCAGACGCTCGCTGAAGCCGATGAGGCGCTCGCGACTCGCGGCATACCGCAGCGAGCCGTGTATCGCGGCGCAGTCTTCGTATCCCTTCGACAGGAAGTGATCTGCTACATCCGCCCCTGCGCCGCGGTTGTCGACACCGACGAAGTCGCCCTTGACCGGATCGGGCGGGCGGCGGCTGACGAACACCATCGGTGTGCCGCCTGCGGACATCCTGAGCAGCGCAGGGCTCTCCACCACGCCTTGCAGCACGATGGCGGAGATGCCACGACTCTCGATCTGTTCTAGGTAGGCGTCCTGTTTCGCCGGGTCCTCCGCAGTGTTGCATAGCATCATGGACAAGCCGTTTCGCTGCAGCGCTCCTTCCAGCGAAGACGCAACGTCGGCACAAAACTCGTTCGTCGTGTCGGGTACCAAGAGCGCTGCCGCCCTGGCAGTGGCTGTGCGCAGCGATCGCCCCAGTTCCGATGGCTGATAGTTCATCTCGCGCGCGGCCTTTCGCACACGCTCCGCGGTCTCGGCGGAAAAGCGCCGTGGGTCGACATTGGCGAGAACGCGTGAGACGGTTGCAACCGACACGTTTGCCTTGCGCGCAACGTCTTCGACGGTAGGACGTTTGGTTGTGGTGCTCAGCATGTTGGGCAATCGATTACTCTATCTGCGTAGCTTACCTCGTCGCACCGAAGTCCTTGCGAAGTGTCTCGTCAGTCGTTTCCGTTGCAATATGACCTTGCCTCGATGCGCGAGAGCATCGAACGCGACACCCCCGAGGCGCAGGCCAGGTCTCCCCCGGACCGCCCAGAGGCCATCCGAAGCGCCCTCACCTGCTCACCGATGCGCGACGCAGACATGCTGCGCACGACAGGCGCCGGCCGCCTCGGCCGAGCGCGCGTTGCAGACGCCGGCAGACGAAGCGACCGAACTGTGGGCAAGGAGAAGCGATTACCGGTAGGGCTCGACGTGTTGGCCTTGGCTGTCTCGATCAGCGAGTTCAGATTGGCGCTGGCATTCGCGCCGCCCACGGTATCAGCGAACAGCCTTGAACCGCGCGCTGTGCTCGCGACGGGTCGCCCGCTTAACGACACCATCTATTGCGTCCACGTCATTCATCGCGGACACGATGCCTGCCGACTCTCAGGCAATCAAGATGACTTCACCGTGCGCTTACGATGTGCTCGCGGTGAAGGTAAACCTTCAGCCCTTCGTCGAAGCGGAACATCGCAACCTCCCCAGTGCGTCGAGTAAGTCGCGTGCCTGCTGGATGTCGCTCCCGCGCAGATCGACGATCACGCCGTTCGGAAGGCGAGCCTGCAGGTCAACACACGCGCTCCGTTCGGCGGGCTGCGAAGCCACAGGCACATCGTCGATATGCACCGCCACGAAGGCAGCCTGCGTCACTTCTGTGCCACTGCTCGCTGGCACCGTCGAACTGGCTGCCGCGAGAACGAACTTGCGCACCCACGCGCTCAGTTGATTCGCGTTGACGCCGCAATCGCCCGCCAGCTGGGATACCGACACGCCCGGCTCGCGGCATGCCAGGACCAACTGGCGCTTGGCCAACCCCTCCGTCCACTCTGACATCACGTTCCCACGTTCGGCGCACAAGGGCATGGTTTATTGAGCGCTTACCGCGCAGACGTTGGCACTCGTGGGTGAGCTTGCATCCGCGCTACTCGAGCTCAGCCAATTGACCCAGGAGCGGACTACGGGGCGAATCCGCCTACGCGCCAAAAAAGCTGCAAGATCACTGCCTGTACGAACCACCATTGTCCGAGTAGCAGGCCAACGACCACGCCAAGCATGGGCAAGCGCTTCCATCCAGATTGCCGGAGAACAGCAAGCGCGACGACGACGCTCAGGATCCCGAGGAAAGACAGGTAGCCCCAGTAAAACTCGGACGCCCACAGAGTCTTGTATGCAGTCCAAGTGAGCAATGAGGCGCATACAAAAAGCGCCCACCACGCGATTGATCTGGAAATGGTCACCGAAAGCTTCCGATCGCGGAGTCCCGATAGGCACGGGTATCCGACTCCGTGCCTGGACGAGGAGGCTGAGGCCATTGTTGCGGATCATCAGGTAGCGCTCTCAACTCATCCACCAAATTCCTGTCGCACACCGTCCGGCATGCACCATTGGGTCCGCATGCGACATAGCAGAGATCATGCCTCTTGTAGCAGGCGTCCCCGCTGTCTGTCGGCGGTGCATCGCCCACGGGGTTCCCCCTGCATGAGTACTGGCCGCCACTCCAACATTTTCCGCCCCAATTTCCATTCGAGGGGCCATTCAGAAGACTTCTACCGCCGGACCTGTTGAAGTAGCTTGTGCTGTCCAGCCTAGCGGATCCACAAAGCTCAGAGGATTCGCGTCCACATACCCGAAGCGATTCCACCCACCATCCAGCCCGATCGGTCCGGCTGGCTGTATCGCCCCGTCCTCGAGTCATAGCTGCGGAAGTAGTTGTAGAACAGGCCCGACTCCTCATCCGCGTACTGCCCTGGATACCTCAGATTGAATTTCACCTCAGGCATGGTGGTGGTGCCCGCGCTGGGCGTCGTCTCAGGGTTGGCGAAGCGGTTTTTCGCGAGCGTCGGCTGGTCTTCCCCGAACGCGCTGTACCCCCATTGCCAAACGGCCTGACCATCCACGTTCGTCAGCCTGCGCGGTGTGTTCAGATGATCGCTGTGCACTGCATAGCGGGAGCCGTTGACCACCGCGACGATCGGCATCGGGCCGTTGGCCGTGGGCAGGTAAATGTATTGCGCCTCGCCCGAGCTGTTCGTGCCACCGCTGCCTACCTCCGCGATCAGACTGCCTTGCTCGTCGTAGGTGTAGGCGTAGCCCAGCTGTTCGGCCGGTGTTGTGGTCGGACTCCACAGCTTGGTGAAGAACGCCACAAGGCTGCTCCAAAAGCCAGGGTCGTTCTCGTCGCCTTGGCTGGGCGGGTACAGCGGCTCGGTCTTGAACACGCGCTGGCCCAAGGCGTTGTGGGCGTACCTGGTGGTCGGGCTGATGTCGTTTGCACCCGTGGTAGCCGTGGCCAAGCGACCTTCGGCGTCGTAGCCGTAACTTCTGAGGCCGTCGCTCGTCAGATCGCCGTTGGCGTTGTAGCCATAGGCGACGCTGGTGCTGCTGGTACCGTTGATGGTCTGGCTGAAGCCCGCGAGGCGGTTGGCGCCCGGCTGCAAAGTGTAGCCGCGTTGGGTTGTCTGGCCCGCCAACACGCGTGTGCTGGCCGTGCGGTTGCCGTTGGCGTCGTAGGTGAAGCTGGCGCTGTCGCCAGTGGCCCCAGTGGCGGAGAAGCTGATGATGCGGCCCGTCGCGCTGTAGCCGACGCTCCAGGTGGTGTCTGCCGCGGCGATAGTGCTGTTGCCGGGATTGCTGTCGGCAGGTCCCCAGAGGTTTTGGGTGAGGCTGCCGATACGGCCGGCCGCATCGTAGGTGTAGCTGCTGAACTCGGTCTGGGCCAGTCGCGCGGCGTTGTCGTAGCTGCGGTTGGCAGCGAGCTTCGGGCTGGTGTTGGTGAAGGCCCAGTTCCAGCCGGTCGGCTGCCCGAGGGCATTCCAGGTGATGGCATCGATCAGCGGTGCGCCATTCCATCCGAGCTGCACTAGGCGGCCGGTCGTGTCGTAGAAGTGGCTGAGCACGCCACCGCCCGGGTACGTGATGCTGGCGAGTTGGCCCCTGGCGCTGTAGGTATAGGCGACCTGCTGCACGTTGGCCGTGCTTCCGCCTGTCGCCAGAGTCTGCTTCTTGAGCGTGACGCGTCCGTGCACATCGCGCGTGTACTCGGTGGTACTGGAGCGGTCGATGATCTCGCTGAGGTAGCCCCTGCTGTTGGCACTCAGGTCGTAGCGCAGTGTTGTGGTCTTGCCGTCTGCAAAGACGAGGCCGGTCGGACGCCCCAGTGCGTCGCGGGTGATGCTCGTGGCTTGGCCGAGTGCATCGGTAATCTGGCTGGGCAGCCCCAAGGCATCGTACTGGCGGCTGCGAGGGCCGCTGTCGGCGCTGATTTCAGTGGTGGCATTGCCCAGCGCGTCGCGGCTGTAGCTGGTAGCAACCGTGTTGAAGTCACTGGCTTGAGTGATGCCATCGAGTGCGTTGTAGTTGAGCCCGGCGCTGGCGTTGGCCGCATCGGTGATGGTCTTGACGCGGGCCAGTGCGTCCAGGCTCCAGTGGGTGCTTTGGTTCAGTCCGTTGGTCTGAGCGATGCGATCGCCACTCGCGTCGTAGCCAAAGCTCTCGCTCTGACTCGTTCCCCGTGTTTGAGTAGCGATTCGGTTGAGCTTGTTGATCGTGCGTGCAGTTGTCCACGCGATCGATCCGGAGCTGTTGAGCGTCTGCTCCGTCAGGCGGTTGCCAGCCGCATCGAGGGTATAGGTGCCGCTCTCGCCGCGGTTGTTGCTCCAGCCCGTCAGGCGTTGAGCGGCGTCATAGATGTAGCTGGTGACCAATCCGGTGGGCAGCGATACCGTCGCAATCGTGCCGGTGGGGTGATAGCTCAGGGTTGTGATCTGGCCGGGGCCCGTGCCAATGGTGCGCGTGAGCGGCCGGTCGTACGCATCCCAGGTGAAGGTGGTAACCAGTCCGTTCGGATCTGTCTGGCTCGTGAGGCGGTTGGCGGTGTCGTACGCATAGGTCGTGACATGGCCCAGCGCGTTGGTCGCGCTTTGCACATTCCCACGGGTGTCGTACGCATAGGTGGTGACCGCTCCGTTGGGCGCGGTGCGCGTGTGGACCAAACCTTCGGTTGTGTAGGTCTGCTGACTCGTGCGAGCGGCACCCGACGTGCCACTGGTGTCGGCGACCGTCTCGGTGAGCAGCTTGCCGCTGGTGCTGTAGGTGTATGCCGTCTCCCTGCCAGCCTGTGCGACCAGTGTGGGCAACGGCAGCGTGGCATCCCAGGTCGTGGCACTGTTGCGCTGTTCGGGCGCGCCGAGCGCTTCTGTGCGCGAGGCCTCCAGGCCCCGGGTGTTGTAGGTGAAGCTGGTGACACTGCCGGTTGCGTTGGTCTGGCTTGACAGCAGGCCTCGGGCGTCGTAGGTGAATGACGAGTTACTTGCCGGACATCCCGGTGCCGGCTCTCCCTGGATCTGGGAAATGCGCTTCACGCCGTTGACGACAACGTAGTGGTATGTCGTGGCACGGCCCACCGGATTGGTCACGGTTGTCGTGCCGTTCGCGTTGTAGGCCACCTGCGTGAGCCCGGCGTTGCCCGCGTGCGTGGTGCTCGTCGCGCGACCCAGCGAATCGTAGATGTAGGTGGCGAAACGCACGCCCAATTCGTCGGTCACGCCCGTGAGAAAACGCGGGTTGGCGGCGTTCTCGTAGTGTACGTGCGGCTCGTCACGGCCGAACCGGCCGTCTTCGTGACGGAAGTGAGCCGATTCGCGGTGTCGTAGTTGTAGGCGACACTGAAGTTGGGCGTTGTCAGCGAGCGGGGCTGGAAGTGGGCGTCCTCGGTGTAGCTGATGTTGTTGCCGAATCCGTCCGTCACGCTCACCGCGCTGTTGGCGCCATAGGAGAGGCTGTGATACCAGCCATCGGGGTGGGTTTGCTTGGTCAGGCGCCCGGTGGTGTTGAATTCGTACTGGGTGTTGTCCACATCGACGTAGCGCCATCCCGTGCCCGTTTGCGTGAGTGTGCCGAGCTCGTCTGCATCCCTGGTAATGGTCGAACCGCTGCGCGCAAACGGTGACTCGCGGCCATTCGCATGCAGCAGCACCACTTCGGCGGCACTGATCCTCAGGCGCGTGGCGTACGAGTAGCGCCAATAGCCGTCAGCGCTGTTGAAGATGCGCGAGAACTTGAGCGGGTAAGGCGCTGAGGCGCTACGGAAATCTTCTTCCTCCTGCACTTTGTTGCCCATCGCGAAGTTGATGGGGTTGCCGGTGCACGACTGCGGACCGTTGCGCTCTGTGCCGTCGCCCTTGTTCTTGCGAGGAATAACGTCGGAGGTGTCGTAGTACACCGTCATGTAGTCCGACGCGCTGCATCCGCCGACGCTGCCGGATACCGCCAAGTAGTTCGGGCCCGGGCGCAGCGTGACCGGAACCCCGCGTCCCTCGAGGAATGACACGACTGCGGTGAAGGAGCCGGAGTAGTTGAAGAACGGCGAACCGTTGAGCGTGGCAGTCACGGTGCCGGCATCGCCTGTGGTGGCATCACCGCCGCCGGTGCCATAGACCGTGATGTTGGGTGAGGTGACCTTCGCGCCTTTGCTGGGCGACGTGAAGCTCAAGGAGCAGGCGGCTTGCACCCATCCGGAAATGCACAGCAACGTGAGCGCTGTGGCCCCTTGCAGGGCGAGCCGCTTGATCTGGCGATGGCTGAAATGGCCATGCTCGGTGATTGCGTCGGAATTCATGTGTGACCCTCGTTCGTTCTTCTGAATTCGGATGCATTGCGCTGTGCGGCAATGCTCGGAACGAGCGTAACGACATGTTTAACGAGACACTCAAATGTCCATTTTTGATTTCTGTGATTGCCCATCGAAAGGATTACTTTGACGTCACCGAGGCGGCGACGGAAACGTAGTTGTGATGACGGGCTGGGTCAGGCGCGAAGCACGGCCGATGCGCGACGGCCCAAGCACGAGAGGCGCACGGCACGCGCGCTGCACGCCGAGATCAAGGCGGTGGGCTACGACGGCGGTTACTCGGCCATCACCGACTTCGTGCGGGCCTGGCGCCAGGGTGAGGGGCAAGCAGTCAACGTCACCGCGTTCGTTCCACTGACCTTCGAGCTCGGCGAGGCCTTCCAGTTCGATTGGAGTGAAGAAGGCCTGGTCGTCGGCGGCATCTACTACCGCATGCAGGTGTCGCACCTGAAGCTGTGCGCGAGCCGTGCGTACTGGCTGGTGGCCTACCCGAGCCAAGGCCACGAGATGCTGTTCGACGCCCACACGAGATCGTTCGCAGCGCTGGGCGGTGCGGCGCGGCGCGGCACGGGATCTACGACAACATGCGCACCGCAGTGGACAAGGTGTACAAGGGCAAGGGCAGCACCGTCAATGCCCGCTTCGCAGTGATGTGCGCGCACTACCTGTACGACCCCGACTTGTGCAACGTCGCATCGGGCTGGGAGAAGGGGCGTGTGGAGAAGAACGTGCAGGACAGTCGTCGGCGCATCTGGATCGAGGCGGGCCGGCGCCGCTTCGGCTCCTTCGTCAAACTCAATGCCTGGCTGGCGGAGCGATGCCGAGCACTGTGGAACGAGGTGCGCCACCCCGAGCACAGCCAGTTCAGCGTGGCCGAGATGCTCGAGCACGAGCGTCCCCATCTGATGCCCATGCCTGAGCCCTTCGATGGCTACGTAGAGAAGCCTGCCCGGGTGTCGAGCACGTGCCTGGTGTCGGTGGCACGCAACCGCTACTCGGTGCCCTGCGAGCTGGCCGGGCAGATGGTTAGCACGCGGCTGTATCCGGGCAGCGTCGTGGTGGTCGCAGAAGACGCGGCAGTGACGCGCCACGAGCGCCTGAGCGCCTGAGCGCCTCTGGCGGCACTCGCTACGACTGGCAGCACTTACATCCCGCTCATCCAGCGCAAGCCTGGTGCATTGAGGAACGGTGCGCCCTTCGCCGACATGCCCGAAGCGCTGCAACGACTGCGCCGCGGCCTGCTGCGCCAGGCCGGTGGAGATCGCGTAATGGCGCAGGTGTTGGCCATCGTGCCGGCGGCGGGGCTGGACGCGGTGATCGTGGCGGTCGAGTTGGCTCTGGAGAGTGGTTCGCCATCGGGCCGGGTCAGCGTGGAGCACGTCGTCAATGTGCTCGGCCGGCTCACCGCGCCGGCAACACCGCAGAGTGCCGAGACGGCGCTGCAGATCGTCACCCCGCCGCTGGCCAACACGGCACGCTACGACAGCCTGCGTGGACAGGAGGTGGACCATGCGTGACGTGACTGTCGAACTCAAGGCGCTGCGCCTGCACGGCGTGGCCAGTGCCTGGTGCGATCTGTCGGAGCAAGGTATAGCGTCCGGCCTGGACGCCTCACGCTGGCTGGTCGAGCACCTGCAGCAAGTCGAGACCACGGATCGGTCGACGCGTTCAGTGCAGCACCAAATGAGCTCGGCGCGCTTCCTCGTGCACCGGGATCTGGCCGGCTTCGACTTCGATGCATCGGTGGTTGACCAGAAGCTGGTCCACCAGTTCGCGATGCTGGAGTTCACCGAGGCCGCGCACAACGTTGTCTTGGTCGGTGGGCCGGGCACAACCGGGACTTTGCCGAATGCTCGACAGTGTTCGGCGACGCGAGATGACCACCGCCTTACTAGATCGGATCACGCATCACTGCCACATCGTGGAGACGGGCAACGAAGCCATCGCTTCCTGCACAGCAGGGCCACGGCAAAGAAGCGCGTCGAGGCCAGGAAACAGGCCCGCGAGGGCGGCGCCAAAGCCGATACAACCGACGCCACCCACTCACGGCGCCTTGCCACGCGAATCCATTACCGCGATCAGGAGGTCAAAGACCGAGGCAAGACATACACTTATCCACAGCCGACCATCACAGCGTCGGCTTCCACCCCTGGCTCACTTCTCCTTCGGCGCGGACAGGTCAGCTGTGCTGCCAGCGATGCAGCAGCAGTTCATCGATGCGGCTACGCGGCTGCTGCTGATTGCCGCCGAAAACTGACCCTCCAAAGCCCCCACGACGTCGGGCTTCGTTCGCGGGCAGAGTTCGATCGTCCCCTATTGACGGGCCACGCCATCGACGGTCTGGGCGGCGCAGCAACGGCCAAGCAGCGCCGCGGCTTCGCCGAGCAAGGCTTGAGCTTCCTCCGGATTCAATTCGTCGAAAAATCCGGTGCCGCGCAGTTGGTCTTCCGTCATCGGCTGCGGGTAGTCAAGTTGCGTGGCCGCGAGTTGCCACGCGGCTGAGCGTTGTGGGTCGGCTGCGGCGAGCAGGTTGGATCTCAGCAGTTGCGCGGTCAATGTCATCGCAGGTCGGTAGCCAGCCAGCGCCATCTGCTCGACATCGGCCAGTGTTGCGGCGTCCCTGAAGCCGCTCGTGTCGGTCGGGTCCTGGTCACGCAGAGCCGAGGCAGCCGTGAGGGCCTCCTGCACCCGGTGTTCGAGCAGGAAGAAGCGCGCGTCCGTACTGCCGAGGGTCGCCGCTTCACGCATCAACGCTTCGACCCGGCGGTACTCGTAGGGGCCGACCATCTGGCACGCCATGCGCTGTTCCTGTTCTGCGCGAAGGAGCGCTGCAGCGAACGCACCGGACGGATCGATCGCGTAGCGTTCGTCCGTGCCGTCGGCAGGTGCCTGCCGATCCGACTCTTGAAGCGCAAGGCAGTCGGCGTAGTGACGCGCCTCGCGATAAGGATCGGCCGGGCTCGCACCCGCGGCCCATGGTGCGGCAGCCGCAGCCTGAGAAGATGCGGAGGTCGTCGATGCGGTGCAGCAGTCGCGAACGACGGCGATGGACGCGCTCGCGACGGCATCGGTGCCGGGGCCGATTGGCGGCGCCTGCGACAGAACGGCGCCCAACGCCGCCCCAACCGCTAGTGCCACCACACCGATCGCGAGCCGCCGCCGCATCGAGCGGCCGGCGGGTTCAATGTGCAAGATTGCCATCGCGCTCAACGCAGGCCGACTGCACTTGAGCCTTGCACCACGGTGCCTTGTGGGACGACGGTGTGCGCGCCCTCCTGGGCGAGCAGTCGGTCGCGCTGCGCGAGCCAAGCTGTGGCGTCGAACATGACGGGCGCGCCGCTCCGCAGGCGGCTCACCTCGGCATTGGCCCAGGCGTCACGCAGTTCGAATTCGAGCAGGCGCCGGCTTGACTCGAAATTGGGCGACGTCTTCTCGTCGAGTCGGATCAGGTGGTAGCCGTCGCTGCTGAGCAGAGGCTCGCTGACGCTCTGCGGCCGAAGTACTGCCACCGCCGACCGCAGATCGGCACGCAGATCCATGGCGAACATCTCGGGCAGTTGGCCGCCATGGTCGCGGCTGTCGACGTCATCGGAAACCCTGCGTGCCAGCGTGGCAAAGTGCGCGCCGTGCTCCAGCTGACGCTGGATCGACCGTGCGCGGGCCAGGGCCTGTGCCGCTGTGCGGCGCTGGGCGGGCGGCACGGCAGGGTCGTTGTCGGAGATGCGCACGAGGATCTGGCTCAGCCGGTATTCGTCGTGGCTCGTCGGGTCGGCGTCATACCGCGCACGCACCTGCCGGGCATCCACCGGTGCCAGTTGGCGCAGACGGGCGACCTGTTCGTCCGCGAGGATGGTGTCACGTGCCAGCGCCAGGCGCTCAGCGATGCGCGGATCGCTTGCCAAGCCTGCGGTTTGCGCCTCCTTGGCCAGGATGTGCCGCTGGGAAAAGGCCTGTGCGAAGGTGTCCAGTTGTCCGGCATCCATCGACAGCGGCGCGTCGGCCGCCAGCATCGACCATGCGAGGCGTTGAGCCGACCAGTGGTCCGTTCCGACGATCATCACGGACGGTTCGTGTGCCGGCTCGGCTGATGCAGCCAGATGCGGCATGCCGAAAGCCAAGGCGAGGGTCGCGCAGGCCAGTTGCACGGCGCGACGCACGGTGCGGCCGTCGATTGCAATTGCGTTCATGGTGTTCTCTTGCGGAGGGGGGGCCGGAGGGGCGCGCGGGCTTGGGGGATCGTCGCGAGCCGCTCCGGCAACGAAAGGCCAGAGGCGGCTTAGTGCTTTCCGCGCACGAGGTACCAATCCGACAGGGCGACGGAGTTGTCGCTGGTAACGAAGGTGAAGCCCTGGTTGTTCAGGTAGTTCCAGTCGCCTCGGTTGTCGCAGTCTCTTTGCGGCCGTTGTAGGTGACGTACTTGTCTTCGAGCTTGTAGCAGCAGTGCCCGTCGCTGTCGTAGAAGCGGCCGCCACCGCCCGGGTAGTCCGGGATCGCATTGAACGTCCCGACGGGCGACTTCCGGCCCTTGGCCCAGTCCAACAGCTCGCCCTGCAGCAGGCCGTTGACCGATTTCACATTGGCCTCGATCGCCACATTGTTCGAATTCGCCGCCCAGGCGTCGCGCACTTGCGCCACGTTGATGCGTGAGAGGTTGTTGGTCACGAAGACGGGAATACCGCGCATGTTGGGAACATCCGCATGGAAGGCGGCCTGACTCTTGTAGAGCGTCGCATTGACCTTCATGGCCATGGTGTCAGTCGGCTTTTGCGCGAGTTGATTAGCAACCCTGCTGACAGCGCGCGCGGCATCCGCGGTTTTTACGTCGAACACGATGGGCGCATCGTTGGGGTGGGACCGTGCTGCGGTGATCGCAGCAGCGACCGTGGGGACGAAGTCGCCGGTTGTCGTTGACCGATCCGGCGTCAGGAGTCGGAGTTGCCCGACAAACTGCGCCGTGTGGGAGCTGACGGTGTCGTTGGTGCCAGTACCGTTTTCCGGGCTGTACTTGCGGCCGCCGGAAACCCTTGTCCAGATGTTCGTGGTCCGGCCGAGGTTGTAGTCGTGCATGAGCACCGGCACGCCATCCTGGGTCATCTTCACGTCCAGTTCCATTGCGTCCATGCAATGGTCCGCCGCACTCACGACCGCACTGCGCGAGTTCTCGGCGACCGCGTGGTTGTCCGGGTTGTACCGGCCCCAAAGGCCACGGTGGGCCAACACGGTCACGTACGCGTTGCCTGCGGCCGGGCCGTAGAACAGACCATTGAGCCGGGTGGGGGCCGAAGCGCCACAACCAGCGTGTGCGCTCGTGGTGAGCGTGGCGACTGGCAACAGGACGGCCAGTGCGCAGCACGCGGACCAGAAAGACGATGGGGATGGTTTCATGCAAGAGTCCTTGTGCGTTGCTGGTTGATGCACCGCCACGGTTGCGGTGCTTGGTGACGCGAAATGCGCTGTCGGAAGAGACCGGCTCAATCCTATTAACTCACTGTGACTTAATTATTAAAGCGGACGAGGGCCCGCAACTTTCCACGAGGGGCCGTCAGGGCGTCGCGCGGTCGGGCAGCCAGCGCACCTTGTAGAGCCTGATGTCCGGCACGTCGATGAAGCTTCGGGTGCGAGCAGCCGGATGCGATGGGACCACCAGCGCTCCTCGGGCTGCTGGAAGGCGATGCGGCCGGTGCGCGCTTCGACGCTGACGGCCTTGACGTCCCGCAGGTCCGCCAGTGGCGCAAAAGGCGCGTAGACACCGGTGTCGGGGTCGAACTGCCAGACGCCGTCGTGGGTGCTCAGGACCAGCCCGCGGCCGTCCGGTAGGCTGGCGAGATCGTGTCCGTTGGCCTTGCCCGGCAGCGGCCAGGACGTCACCAGCGCGAGCCGCGGCGTCCGGGAGTCCCAATCCGCCAGCTTGTACGCCCTGATGGCCTCGTGCCCCAGGGCGTAGAGCTGCGACCGGTGCTCGTCCCACACGACGCCATGGCCCGAGTACAGCTCGGTGGCGTGGAGCATGCGGCCCGGCAGGGCCGCGTCATAGATCTCGATGCGGTTGCCCTGCGGCGCAAGGGATGCAGCCACGGCGATGCGATGGCCAGGCAGCATCTCGGCGGAATGTGCCATGGCCACCTGCGCCCAGAACGTGGCATGGCCGCTCTGCAGGTCGACCAGTGCAACACCGCCGGTCGATGCCGTGATCAGGACCGCACTGGCGTCGAGAACAGGCTTGCATTCGTCGATCTTGTCGAACAGCCCCGACTTGTAGGCCTCGGGCATGTTGCTGTCGGTTCGCGCGGACCACGACCATGTCACGGTCGAACGATCGCCGTCGACTTCGTACTTGCGAACCGCGTCGCTGCCGCAGGCAGAAGCGCAGCGCTGTGCGAGCTTGTTGTGCCGAGCAGCAGCGCCGAAGCGAGAAACAGTGCGGCGCGAACCTTGCCCGCAGGGCGGGCCGGCAATGGAGGCATGACAGTGATCCTTGGAATGAGTGCGATGGCAGAGAGGCACGTCGCCCAGACTCTGAACCGCATCCAGTCTATTTATTCACTGTTACTGAAATATTAAAGGCGAAAGAGCTTCACACGCTCCGGAGGCGGGATCACAGGAAGAAATGTTCCTTGAACGGCAGTGCGGCCGCACCGATGGCCGTGGCATCGCTGGGAGCCTCGGCCGGCACGAGGCGTGGTTCGGGGCGCTTGCGTCCGCGCCGGGGCTTGTTGTCGATGGTCGATCCGGCGATCAGGCGTTCGGCCAGCGCACGCGGCAGGCGTCCGCCGTAGACGATGGCATCGGGGTCGAGCAGCGCGACGCTGGCCGAGACGATCAGCGACATCGCGGGGCGTGCACGCTCCAGCCATCGGTCGCAGGCCGGCCAGTGGGGATTGAACTGTGCCAGCATCGCGCCGATGTCCGCGAAGGCCAGGCCGTCCGAAGCCAGCATTTCGCGCAGCAGTTCCAGTGTGGGCGCCTCGATGCCTGGTATCGACAGCATGCCGGCGACTTCGCCCGCATTGCCGTGGGCGCCCCGGACGCATCGGCCGTTGACGATCAGGCCGCCTCCCAGCCCCAGGCTGAAGTACAGGTAGACGAAGCTGCGCGCCCAGCGCCCCACGCCCAGCATGCTCTCCCCGACGGCAGCCACGGTGCCGTCGTTGTCCAGCCATACGGGGTGCCCCAACTCGCGTGTGAGCAGTTCGTCCAGATCGGCCAGCGCGAGGTCGTCCAGCGGGGAGGGGGCGTTCACGCGGCGGCCTTCGCCCACGAAGAAGCCAGTGATGCCCACGCCCAGGCCGAACAGCCGGTCGGGCGAGACCTTGTGCGTGTGCAGCAGCGTCTGCATGTGCTGGCGCAGCACCGCGACCAGCTTGCTGCGATCGAGATCCGGCGTTTGCTCGTGCCTCTGTCCGAGCACATTGCCCGCGAAGTCGACGATCGCCGAGCTGACGCTGTCGGTGGTGACCGAAAAGCCGATCGTACAGGCATGGCCGGGCACCAGCTCGACCGCCTGGCTTGGTTTGCCCCGGCCTTCGCGCGGCAAGGTTTCGCCCAGGTGAAGCAAACCGCGGTCGCGCAGCTCGTCGACCAGCCGCATCACCGACTGCGCCGCCAGGCCGGTGGCGCGCACCAGGTCCGCGCGGGACATCCGCCCGTGGCGGCGGACCAGATCGAGCAGCTCTCGCTCGTTGGGGCTGGCCACCACGGGGTCGGCGGGCGTACGCCAGAACGCCGGTGGCGGGGTGCCCGTCTCGGGGCGGTGCGAGTCATCTTCCATGCAACAAGTTTATATACATGAAGGTGACATAAATAAGAAAAAAACTGCGCCTTCTGCTTTTCTTCAAGCAAAGGTTCGCTTTTTAATAATTCAGTCACAGTGAATAAATAGAGTCGTGACCGTTGCCAGGGCGATGTGCGCCCTTTCCACGAACCCCTTATTCATCTGGAGCCGTCATGCAAGCATTGTTCAGCCGAGCCGCACTGCTGAGCGCCCCCTTCGTCCTGGGCGTCCTGCCGCTGTCCGTCACCCAGGCCTGGGCGCAGGTACAGCCCGGCCCTGCGCCGGTTTCGTCCGTCGAGCCCGCTGCGCCGGCCACGGAACTGGCGCCCGTGGTCATCACGGGCCGCGCCCTGTCGGCGAAGAAGGCCATCGCGGAGAAGCGCGCCGAGCGTGTCGTGTCGGACGGCGTGTCGTCCGACGAGATCGGCTCTATTCCCGACTTTGGCCTGGGCGAGGCGCTGCAGCGCGTGCCCGGCGTGTCGATGATCGTCAACAACGGCCGTGGCGAGGCGCAGTTCATGACGCTGCGCGGATTCAATCCCGACTACAACAGCGTCACCGTCGACGGCATCGCGCTGCCGGCCACGGAAACCACGCGTCGCGTCGTTTCGCTGGACGTCATTCCCGCTTCGCTGGCCAGCCAGGTGTCGGTCTACAAGACCTTCACGCCGGACATGGAGGGCAACGCCATCGGCGGCCTGACGAACCTGCGCACGCGCAGCGCATTCGACAATCCCGGGCGGCACTTTTCGCTGCGCACCGATCTGTCGGACTGGACCAATCACCGGCGCCTCGACGGATCGTCGCCTTCCGGGCAGCTCGAGGGCACGATGAGCACCACCTTCGGCGAGCACAACGAGTTCGGCGCATTGCTGTCGGGCAGCTATTTCCGTCGGGTCTCGTCGTCACTGAATACCGCGATCGACAGCTACAGCTACTACACCAAGGGCGGCACGCAGACCAACGCAGCCAAGCTCAACCCCGCCACCGCCGACGTCAGCAACGCCATTGCGCTCCCCGACCGCCTGCGCTGGCTGACCTACGACACGTCCGCGAGCGCAAGAGCCTGTTCGGCAAGTTCGAATACGACAACCACAGCAACTTTCGCGCGCACCTCACCGGCGGGTGGTTCCAGCACCTGAACGACGAAGACCGTCGTGCGCAATGGCTGCAGAACACCACCACCAATTCCTCGCCCGTGACGGTCGGCGGCCTCGCCGGCAGCGCCGCGAGCGGCCAGTCGCAGACCGACTACGCCAAGTTCGACCAGAACCGCCAGCTGCGCTATTTCGAGGCCGGGGCCGAATACCAGCCCTGGGACCGCGGCCTGATCGACGTGACCTTCAACAAGGCGGGCGGCAGCTACCGGCAGGACTCCAAGCTGCACACCTTCGCGACCGGCAACAGCACGGCGCTGGGCTACGACTACATGCTGGTTCCTGGCGCCGTGCCGGTGTTCACGCCCAGGAACGGCAGCGCCCTCTACGACACTAGCCGCTACAACCTGACGGAAAACACCTCGCAGGTCGAGCAGTCGACCACGCAGCAGCAGACGTTCAAGGTCAATCTCAGCCACAACCTGGAGGACGGTGCGCGCGGGTGGGGTTTCAAGGCCGGCTTCCAGGTGCGCGACCTGACGAAGAACTACAACTTCGACGAGCTGCGTTTCAACCCCGTCGCCGGCCGGCCGATCACGCTCGCGCAGGTCGGTGCCAGCGGCGCGGTGGTGGTGCCCTACGACAGTGCCGGCCGCCCGCTGCTGCTGGTGGACCCGTCGCTCGCCCAGGCCTACTTCAATGCCAATCTGGGTCGCTACACGCTGTCGCCCGACCAGGTGGCGCGCAGCACATCGCAGGACTTCGATGTCTCCGAGCGCATCAGTGCCGCCTACGGCATGACGGCCTATCAGCTGGAGAACTTCACCGCGACCGCCGGTGCCCGTATCGAACATGCCAACACGCGTGTGGACACCTGGATGCCCACACCGCTGAACCAGTCCACCACCTACGGGCAGACATCGCAGTCGTCCAGCCGCACCGACGTGCTGCCTTCGGTGAACCTGAGCTGGGACATCCAGCCAGACCTGCGCCTGCGCACGGGTCTGGGCCGTTCGCTGGCGCGTCCGATCTACTCCGACCTGGGCCAGAACTCCAGCTCCGTTGCCGGCAATATCATCACCACGACGCAGGCCAATCCGGACCTGCAGCCGCGCAAGTCCCGCAACCTGGACGCCTCGCTCGAGTGGCACCCTTCGCTCGATTCGATGGTGTCGGTGGCGCTGTTCGACAAGAACATTTCCAACGAGATCGCGCGCCTGACCTCGACCAACAACCTGACGATTGGCGGCGCCAGCTACACGCAAAACGTGACGCAGGCCTCCAACGTCGGGACAGCCAAGGTCAACGGCCTGGAGCTCGGCGCGACCGATGTGCATTTCGACTTCTTGCCGGCGCCTTTCAACGCCTTCGGCGCGGCCGCGAACTTCACGCTGATGGACCAGAAGCCCGCGAGCGTGCGCATGAGCAACGGCACCAGCCGCGCCATGCCCCAGATGCAGGATTCGCCCACGCGCATGGCCAACCTGTCCCTGTTGTGGGGACGCGGCGCCTGGAGCGGCCAGGTCGCCTACAACCACACTGGCAAGACGCTCACCTCGCTGTCGACCACCAACGCGGCGCTGGACATCTACTACGCCGCGATCAACACGGTCGACATGCAGGTCCGCTACCAGTACAGCAAGGCGCTTTCCTTCGCTCTGCAGGCGAAAAACCTCAACGGTGCGAAGCTGCGCCGCGTGACGGGTCCGGGGCAATCCCTGCTCAACCAGGAGATCGACAACGGCAAGTCGTACTGGTTCGGCATGACCTACGCGCTCTGACGGTGCCACACATGGCCCGCACCACACCCATTCAACCCATTCGCTCCACACCATGATGAAACAACGCCCACTTCTCGAGCGTGCGCGGCACGCGCCGCATCGCTTCGCCTTTCTTGCCGCATGCGGCCTGTGCCTCGGCGCGCCGAGCTTCGCCGCAACCGCGGCAGCCGCTGCCGCCAGCAACCCCTACGGCTTCGATGCGCTCTGGAACCAGGGCGACGTGGTGGCCAGGGCGGTGCTGGTGATCCTGGCGATCATGAGCATGGGCAGCTGGTACCTCATCGCGACCAAGCTGCTCGAGCAGAGCAAGATGAAGCGCCAGGCCGCCAAGGCCGGGCGCGAATTCTGGAATGCCGGCACCACCGAAGCGGGCGCCGAAAAGCTGGCCGACGGCAGCCCCTTCCGCTTCATCGCCGAGGCGGGCCTGAGCGCCACCCGCAAGCACGCGGGGCTGCATGCCAAGGTCGACTTCTGCGACTGGATCGAACTGTCCATCCACCGCGCCACGGAGCGTGTGCAACGGCGCCTGGGCAACGGCATGTCGTTCCTTGCGACCGTGGGGTCCACCTCGCCCTTCATCGGGCTGTTCGGCACCGTCTGGGGCATCTACCACGCGCTCACCGCCATCGGCGTGGCGGGGCAGGCCAGCATCGACAAGGTCGCCGGCCCGGTGGGCGAGGCGCTCATCATGACCGCCATCGGCCTGGCCGTCGCGGTGCCCGCGGTGCTGGGCTACAACTGGCTGCTGCGCCGCAATGTCGCCGTGATGGACGAGGTGCGCGACTTCAGCGGCGAGCTGCACACGGCGCTGCTCGGCGCGCCCACCGGGCAGGCGGCTTGACCCGCATCTGAAACCGGAGCATCGCGATGGCCATGAACATCTCCGCGATCGACGGCGACGAAGACCAGGTCGTCTCGGCGATCAACACCACCCCGCTGGTGGACGTGATGCTGGTGCTGCTGATCATCTTCCTGATCACCATCCCCGTCGCCAACCACGCGGTGCCGGTGGATCTGCCCAAGGAGCGTAACGAAGTGCGCGTGAGCAAGGCCAAGGATGTCGTGATTTCGGTGGATGCGCACGGCGACATCTACTGGCTCGACAGCCGCCTGCCCGATGGCGAGGCGCTGGCAGGGCGGCTGCGTGCGGTGGCCGCGATGAACCCGCAGCCCGAAGTGCAGATCCGCGGCGACGGCGCCAGCGACTACGAACCCGTGGGCCGAGTCATCGACGCCTGCCAGACCGCAGGCATTGCCAAGGTGGGCTTCATCACCGAACCTCCGGCCAACGACTGAACCATGCGCAAGAACTGGAAAACCCCACGCCGCACCGCGGCAGCGGACGCGCCGGTCGCGGACATCAACACCACGCCGTTGATCGACGTGATGCTGGTGCTGTTGATCATGCTGATCATCACCATCCCGGTGCAGCTGCACGCGGTCAGCCTGAACATGCCGACGGCCGGTGCGCCGCCCAGTGAACCCAGGCCCGAAGTGCTGCATGTCGACGTGAGTGCCGCCGGCGTGGTGGCATGGAACGGCGAGCCGCTGGCCGACCGGGCCGAGCTCGTGCGCCGCATGGAGCAGCTCGCGGCGCAGCCCGAGCAACCGCCGGTGTATCTGCGGCCGGACCGCAAGGCGAAATACGAGGTGGTGGCCGCGGTGCTGGCCGCGGCGCAGCGCACCGGCCTCACCCGGATCGGCATCGTCGGCTCACAGGGGTTGGCCCCATGAGCGCGACCCTGCCGACCCTGCCTGGTGTGCGCCCTGGCCGCGTGAAGGACTTCAAGCCCTCGAACCGCTTCGGACTGGCGGGCCTGGCGGCGATGGTGGGGCTGCACCTGCTGATCGGCTATGCGCTGGTCTCCGGACTGGCGCGCAAGGCGGTGGAGACGGTGGCGAGGAAGCCGCTGGAAGCCGTCATCGTCCAGGATGTGAGGCCGCCGCCCAAGGTCGAGAAGATCGTCCAGGCGCGCAAGGCGGCTACGCCGCAGCCGGCGCGTGTGCCGCGGCCCGAGGTCGTGCGGACGCCCGCGCCTGTTCCGGTGCCGGCACCGATCCCCCGGCCGTCGCGATGCAGAGCCCTGAGCCGGCACCGGCCCCTTCGCCGCCAGCACCGTCCCTGCCGTCCCCGCCGGCCCCGGCTGCGCCATCTCCCGCGCCCGCCCGCCCGGCATCGTCCAGCGTGGGCGTGGTGTGTCCGGGCTACCAGGCCGCGCTGCAGAGCGGGTTGGCCGGCGTCTTCGAACGGGTCGGCCTGGCCGCCACGGTCAAGGTGCAGTTCCGTGTGCGCGGCGATGCCGTGCAGGACGTGAGCCTGCTGTCGGGTCCGCGCGAATACCAGCGCGCGGTGCAGTCCGCGGTGCGCCGCTTCACCTGCAGGTCCGAAGGTGTCGAGGACGCACTCGTGGTCTTCGACGTCAACTTCCGTGCCGAGTAGCCGGCAACCCGGGTCCGTATACATGTTCACGCATTCGATGTTTCTGTTTCTGTTCCGTATGGCCGCCTTGCTCGTCCTGCAGGCCTTCGCGCTGGCTGGCGCCCATGCACAGGCTCCGCTCAAGTACGCCGACTTCGACGCGGCCGCGTTGACGAGCGACAACTTCTACAAGGTGCTCGAACCCGTGGCTCGACGCGAAGGCAAGCTCATGCTCTACAACTTCGCGGGCAACTTCGATCCGGCGTGGAAGCTCGGGCTGATCCCTCGCTTCGAGGCGCGCTACGGCGTCAAGGTCGAATACCGGAACGTGCGCCAGGCGCAGGCCAACCAGCAGCTGATGGCCGTCCACAAGGCGGGTGCGCCCTCGCCAGTGGACGTGTACTTTGCCGGCAGCACCGACAGCTTCGAGGTGCTGCGCGCCGCCGGCGTGATCGCGCAGCTGGACCTGGCCCATGTCATGCCCAATCTCTCCGCTGTCCCCACCGAGTACAAGCGCACGATCTTCGGCGTGGACACCGGCGGCACCTGGCCGTTGGTGCATCTGAACCAGACCGCGCTGGGTTACGACAGCGCGCTGCTGCCCACCGCCCAGGTGCCCGCGAACTTCGAGTCGTTGCTGGCGTGGGCGCAGAAGAACCCCAGGAAATTCGCCATCACCTCGCCCGCCAAGGGCGGCTCCGGCAGCGGATTTCTGTACGCGGCCGCGCTGCACTTCGCCAGCGACGCGGCATGCCGCAAGACGCTCGCGAGCGCGCGGATGACCGAGGACGAGGCCGTGCAATGGGCCGCGACCGCAAGCTGCCTGGACCCGCTGTGGGCCTACCTCGCGCAACTGCTCAAGGTGGCGGAACTCACCAACGGCAACGCCGACACGCTGAACCTGCTCAACAACCGGCAGGCATGGATCGGTACCACGTGGGAAGACCTGTCCCTGGCGTTCGTGCGCGACAGCCAGCTGCCGCAGAGCTTCAGGCTCATGCTGCTGGAGGGCGGCATGGCCGCCAGCGGCGACGGCCTGATCGTGCCGGCCAACGCCAGGAATCCGGCTGCGGCACTGCTGTTCATCGACATGGCCTTCGACCGCGAGTTCCAGACCTGGAAGCTGGAGCACCACGCCTCGCGTTCGCCGCGCAACGACGTCGACCCCGCGGCAGTCGCAAGCGCCGCGACAGCGCCTTACCTGGTGCCCGCCGCGCAGATGCGCACGCGCTCCTTGCCGGCCAACTGGCTGGTGACGCGCGGGCTGATCCGCGCGTTCGAGGACAAGGTGCTCGCGAAGCGCTGAGCCCCACCGACCCCATTCTCTCTATTTTTGAAACGACAAAGCATGGCCTCCCTGAACCTGAGCGGCGTTCATAAGTCCTACGGCTCGACCGCGGCTTTGGCGCCCACCGACTTCGACGTGCCGCACGGCGAGTTCGTCACGCTGCTAGGTCCTTCGGGCTGCGGCAAGACGACCCTGCTGCGCATCGTCGCGGGCATCGCGAGCGCCAGCGGCGGCGAGATCCGGCTCGGCGGACGGCGCATCGACACGCTGCCGCCTGAGCAGCGCGACGTGGCCATGGTGTTCCAGACCTATGCGCTGTTCCCTCATATGAGCGTGCGCAAGAACCTGGGCTTTGGCCTGCGCATGAAGAAGATCGCACCGGCCGAGCAGGCCCGCCGCATCGCGCATGCCGTGGCCATCTGCAAGCTCGACGGCCTGCTCGACCGCATGCCGCGGCAGCTCTCCGGCGGGCAGCAGCAGCGCGTGGCGCTGGCGCGCGCGATCGTGATGCAGCCGGCCCTGCTGCTCTTCGACGAGCCGCTGTCCAACCTGGATGCCAAGCTGCGCGAGAGCCTGCGCGAGGAGCTGGTCGCGCTGCACCGGCGCGTGGGCACGACCAGTCTGTACGTCACGCACGACCAGGCCGAGGCGATGGCGATGTCGGACCGCATTCTGGTGATGAACGCCGGGCGCATCGTCGAGAGTGGCACGCCGCTCGCGCTGTATCGCCGCCCGGTGGATGCGTTCACGGCGCAATTTCTCGGGCACACGCACCTGTTGCGCTTGCCGCTCACCGGCCGCGGGAAGGACTGCAGGGTGACCTTGCCCTGGGGCGCATCGGCCGCAATCGACGAGCTGGCCGATGGTGCCTACTCCGTCGATGGCGCCGGCTCCGCGCTGGTGTCGCTGCGGCCCGAGGGCCTGTCCGTCGTGCCCGATGCCGACGGCGCGGGCGAGGTCACGGCCGCGAGCTTCACTGGCGCGCAGGTGAACTACACGGTGCGCATCGCGGACCTGAGCCTGCGCGTCACGGTCACGGCCGGTGACGGCACGCGGCTGCTGCCCGTGGGTCAGCGCGTGAACGTCACAGTCGGGGAGCGCCTGCATGCGTTGAAATCCACCGGCCAGGACCCCGGCCACGAGGGTCGTGCGTGATGAAGAGCGCATCCGCGGGGGACAACCGCACTTGGCTTGTGGCCTGGGCCTTGCTGCTTCCCAGCCTCGTCTTTCTTGGCGCGCTGTTCGCCGGCCCGCTGCTGTGGAGTCTGGCGGGCAGCCTGGGGCTCGATCAGGGGCTGGCCGGTTTCACACTCGAGCACTACGTGCAGATCTTCACCCATCCGGCCCTGCGCAGCGGGCTCCTGGTGTCGATCTACTACGGCATCGCCCCGGTGGCGGTGACGCTGGTCCTCTCGATCGGCCTGGCGCTGCTGCTGCGTCGCCACTTTCGCGGGCGCGCATGGTTCAACGGACTCTACAAGATACCGATGGCAGTCCCGGGCATCATTGCCGCGCTGGTCGTCATGACCCTGGCCGAACGCGGCGGCTTCCTCGACCGGCTGGCGGCGCCGCTCGGCCTCGCGCTGCCCCGCCTGGTGCGCGACCCTTGGGGCGTGGGCGTCGTCCTGACCTCGGTCTGGAAGCAGTTGCCGTTCATGACCCTGGTGATCACCGGCGCCTTCGCCGCCATTCCGCAGGAGGTGAGCCACGCCGCGCGCACGCTGGGCGCGGGCCGCTGGCGCACCCTCCTGTGGGTGGAACTGCCGATGGCGCTGCCCGGCATCTCGGCGGCGGTGCTGCTCACCTTCATCGGCACCATGGGCTCGTTCGCCATTCCCGACCTGGTGGGGCCACCTTCTCCGCGCCCGCTGGCCGTGCACATGTACGCGGAATTCGGCAGCGGCCACCTGCCGCTGGTCTATGCCATCGGCATGCTGCTCAGCGCCTTCGCTGTCGCGGTGCTGCTGGGCTACTACGCGTTGAGCGCGCGGGCCGCCCGGCTCCTGGGCGGCAGCGCACTAAAGGACAACCATGAATGAAGCCGCATCGGCTGCCCCGGCGCGCCGGCGCTTCGCGCCCGAAGACCGGATCTGGGTTTCGGCGGGCCTGTTCGCGGCGCTCGCATTGGCGCTGGGCCTGCCCCTGGTGCTGCTGGTGCTGTGGAGCGTGGCCGGGCGCTGGCCCGCGCCGGACCTGCTGCCCAGCAGCTACACCGGCGCCATCTGGCGCGCCGTGCTCGACGACGGCGACGTGCTGGGCGCGGCAATCACCAGCACCGTCATCGCCGTACTCGTGACCGTGCTGACCGCGCTCGTGGCGCTGCCCACGGCCTGGGCGATGGCCAAGTTTCCGCTGCGCTGCAAGCGCGCGATCGAGGTGTTCGTGCTGGCGCCTGTGATCGTGCCGGGCATCGTCGTGGCCGTGGGCGTGGGACAGGTGTTCCTCACGTGGGGCCTGACCTACACCGTGCCCGGCGTGGTGCTGGTGCAGATGGTGGGCACGCTGCCGCTGATGATCCGGCTGCTCGTGGCCAGCTTCGAGACCTTGCCCGACGAATTGCTCCATGCCGCGCGCTCGCTCGGCGCGAGCCCGCTGCGCGCGGTGTGGCACGTGGCGCTGCCGCTGTGCACGCCGGGGCTGCTGGCCGGCGCGCTGCTGTCCTTCGTCGGCAGCTTCGAGGAATTCGACAAGACCTTCCTCGTCGCGCGCCGGCGGTGCAAACGCTGCCCGTGCTGCTGTACCACCACCTGGACCCGTACTCGCTGCAGTTTCCGCTGGCCGCGGTGGTGGCGCTGATTCTTCTGCTGCCGGTGCTGGTCGTGTTCGTGCTGTCGGGTCGCATCCTGCGCGACGACCTGATGGCCGCGGGCATGGGAAAGGTCTGAAATCACTCCCTTCGTTTTCTCGTGAACCGCTCGCTTCATCTTCAACATCAATCACCTGCAATGGCCGTTTCCGCATTCTTGCCAACTGACGACTCCTCCGTCTCGACCACCGCGCTCATCGGCCCCTCGAACCCCCGCGTGCTCGTGGCCGCGCACCGCGGTGCCTGGCGGGAGCTTCCCGAAAATTCCATCTCGGCGCTCGACGACGCCATTGCGCAGGGCGCGGACATCATCGAGCTCGACGTGCGCGCCACGCGCGACGATGTGCTGGTGCTGCTGCACGATCCGACGCTGGAGCGCACCACGACCGGCAGCGGCGCCGTGGCCGCGCTCGATTTCGGCCAGGTGCGTCGGGCTCGTCTCAAACCCCGCGACGGCGGTAGCGCACTCGTGCCGACGCGCGAGCGTCTGCCCACGCTGGCGAGCGCGCTCGAAGCGGCGCGCGACCGCGTGGTGGTCAACATCGACGTCAAGGACACGCGGATGGCCGACCACGTCGCGCAGGCCGTCATCGCTGCGGGCATGGCCGACCAGGTGTTCGTCAAGGCCACGATCACCGAGCAGCGGCATGTGAACGAGGTCCGGGCCAGCCCCTTCTTCGGCCGTATCGCCTTCGTGCCGATGATGCAGGCCCGCCCTGGCCGTTTTGCCGAAGACCTGCGCTGGCTCGAGCCGCTGGGCTGCCAGATGTACGAGGTGGGCTTTGCCAACCTTGCAGATCTCGAGGCCGGCCGCGACGAACTCAGGCGCCAGGGCGCGCGCCTGTGGGTCAACACCATCGATTGCTCGCACAGCCTGGACTTCAACGACACGCATGCGCTGCGGGACGCCGATGCCGTTTGGGGCCGTCTGCTCGACGTGGGCGTGGGGGCGATCCAGACCGATGTCGTGCCGGACCTGGTGGCTTACCTGGCGCGCAACGGGCATCGCCAGGGCACCGGGGCGGCGCGATGACCGCGGCGAATGAACCGGGGCAGGTGGGCGCAGCGATGCCCGACGGACTGGCGCGCGCACACCGCATCGTGTCCGACGCGGCCGCATGCGCACTCGAGGCGTTCACGACCGCGGCAACCTGCGCATGCGCCCCAAGGGGCCGCAGGACTTCGTGTCGGCGGCCGACGAAAAGGTGGAGCAGTTGATCCGCGCGCGGCTCGCGCTGGATTTCTTCGGCGACGCGGTGATCGGCGAAGAGTGCGGCGGGCGGCCCAGCGCGAACGCGACCTGGTTCATCGACCCAATCGACGGCACGAGCAACTTCCTGCGCGGCCTGCCGTTGTGGGGCGTGTCGCTGGGGCTGGTGCGCGACGGAAAGCCGAGCATTGGCGTGATCGCTTTCCCGGCGCTGGACCTGATTGTCGGTGCCGAGACCGGCTTCGGCCTGTTCGTCAACGGGCGAGCGGCGCAACCGCAGCGGCCGTTCAGCGATGTTCACCTGGCCTCGGTCGCGACGCCGATCTGGATCTCGAGGACGCGCTGGCCACGACGCGCCGACTGCGCGAGGCGGGGTGGGTGGTGGAGTCCTACCGCTGCACCACGCTGGGCCTGGCCTTCAGCGCGCTCGGCCGCCTCGATGGGCATCTGCAGCATCGCGTGCAGGCCTGGGACGTTGCGGCCGGCCTGGTCTTGTGCGCCGAAGCCGGCCTTGAAGTGCACCACGGCCCGCTGGACGAGAGGCCGACATGGGTGCGAGCCGGGTTGCCGGAGATTCACAGAATCACGCAAGCTGGTTGGGGTACCGCTTGCCATGGTGACTCATCGGCGCTTCCGTCGCGGCGCTGATGGCACGCGGCTATTGGTAGAAAGAACCCCGAGCCCGACATGAACGACATCGCCAAGCGATGTCCCATGAGACTGATGTTGCCGGTATATATGGGCGGGACAATGTTCGCTCTGTTCGAACCGGGCTTGCGTGAACTCCACCGGAAAGCGGGCTCAGCGACAGCCATTCATCTCGTGTTCATCCTCTACCAAGAACCATTTAACTGGCACTTCATGCCTTGCGCATGCTGTGCTGATGCAATTCAGATCTCGGCGCGAGCCACCCGGGCGCTCCGATACCCGATCACTGTCCGCGCCGAAGTAGAAGTGAGCCACCGCGTCGATTGGGTAGGGAGCCAGGGGTGGAAGCCGACGCTGCGATCGGCGGCTGTGGATAAGCGTATATCTTGCATTGTTCGTTGCCCTCCTGATATTGATGATGGTGTCGCGTAGTAAGGCGCGAAGGGCGTAGCCCGTAGCGCCTTGCCACGCAAGGCGCCGTGAGTCGGTGGCGTCGGTTGTATCGGCTTTGGCGCCGCCCCTGCGAGCCTGTTTCCTGGCCTTGACGCGCTTCTTTGCCGTGGCCCTGCTGTGCAAGAAGCGATGGCTTCGTTGCCCGTCTCCACGATGTGGCAGTGGTGCGTGATCCGATCTCGTAAGGCGGTGGTCATCTCGCGTCGCCGAACACTGTCGAGCATTCGGCAAAGTCCAGGTTGGTAGTGATCATTGCGCTGGTGTGCTCGTACAGCTTTGAGAGCAGATGCCTGCCCTCGCCTTGGCGCCACGCTCGAGCGAAGTCAGTGACGGCCGAGTAACCACCGTCGTAGCCCGCCGCCTTGAGCTTGGCGTGCCGCGCACGTGCCGTGCGCCTCTCGTGCTTGGGCCGCCGCGCACCGGCCGTCAATGCCTGCTTCAGCGTTGACTCGAACGCACTGAGCTTGCTCGGGCACGCCTCGCGCCGGTACTTCGGCGTCTCGGTTATCGGTGCCCGTAGCCACTTCGACACTGTGTTGCGCGACAGCCCTGTCATGCGCGCTATCTCGCGCTCCGACAGCTTGTCCCTCACGTGCAGCCGCCGGAACCGGTTGCCCGGCTCTTCCTATTGCTTCAAGACGAGCATCTACGCGCGCACGGCGGACTCGACTTCGGCTTCAAGCGGTGAGCCTGCGCGAACAAGCTTCTTGCCCAGCCGAAGATCGCTGGGTGAATTCACGGCCGTGATGCCCACAACAACGCCATCGGACAGATGAAATATCGCGAACCGTCGAGCTGAAATGTCACCTCGCACGACATGCTCGTCGCCAGTGACCGCGCCGAACACCTGAATGTTCAGATCGTATTGATCGGACCAGTATCCACAGATTTCCTGATAGACCCCCTCGGGCTTGATCATGGCGGCGCCCACGTGACGCCCATGCGCTGCTGCGTGGTGCCAGTTCTCCTGGCGCTGGTGGCAAACAACCCGGCCGTTGTAATGGAATGCGACCTCGCCTGCCGCGTAGATGCCGGGAATGCTGGTGACACCGAACCCATCCACCCTGATGCCCCCGGCCGCGCATTCGATTCCGCATCGCTCGGCCAATCCGATCTCGGGGATCACACCGACCCCGACCAATACCAGATCGACTTCCAGTGTGCGACCGTCGCTCCAAGAGATGGTGTGACGGTTTCGGGAAAACTCGAAGGCACTGGGAATTGCTCCGCATTGCACATGCACGCCATGCGCTCGGTGCTCTTCGTCGAGCACCTGGCTCAACTGCGTGCACGCCGCGCGGGACATAAGTCGCGGCGAAGCTTCGATCACCGTCGTTTCCACGCCCAACCCCACCGCAGTGGCCGCCACTTCGAGGCCGATGACTCCGCCTCCGACGACGGCCAAGCTCTTCGCACTCTTCAATGCGCCCCTCAAGGCGACCGCATCGTCGAGGGTTCGCAGATAGAACACACCCGCGCCAGCGGGCGGCAAACCGGGTAGAACCCGCGGGCGCGACCCTGTGGCAAGCAACAGCTTTTCGTAGCCAACGACGGCGCCGTCGTCGAGAACGACACTGCTTCTGTGCACGTCGATCTCAGCAACACAACGTCCGCGCAACAGCCTCGTCATCGGCGCTTCGAAGATCGCGCTGTCTCGCAGGTCGATGCGTGCTTCCGCGCCGGGCTCCTTCAGTACCTGCTTGGACAATGGCGGTCGGTCGTAAGGCATCTGCCGCTCCTCTCCGATCATCGTCACCTGTCCGAGGTAGCCGGCCTCGCGCATACCTTCCAAAGCGCATACGGCCGCAAGGCCGGAACCGACGATGACAATGCCGGCATGCTGTTCACCGGCGGCGAGCATTTGAGCGGGATCAGCCATGGCGAGCCTCGGCCTGAACGTCTGCCGGAGAGATCGCCTTCAACTGATCCGTTGCGCCCTCGATGAAGTCAACGCCCTTGGCCAGGACGATCGCCACCGAGCGAACCTGGTACCACTCGGGGTGAAGCGGCGGCTTCGGTCCTTGCCCCGCCTCCAGGCCTTCGGCCATGCGCAGCAGCGATTTGCGAAATCCCACGATCGCTGCATCTCCGGAGCCCAGGTTCTCTCGACTCCGGTCCACGATGGTGCCCATGCTTTCCTGAATCGCCGTGTCCTGCATGCCAATGCTGTCGATGCCGGTTGAACTGCGCAGCCGTTGGGCATCGCGGTCGATGCGGTAGTCGTTGGTGCGATTGATCAGCGGTCGGTACGAGCCGTCCGGCACCACCTGAGCGTGTACGCCACCATGATCCAGCTCATGCGCTTCGAGCGGCCGCTCGGCGTTCCACGTCATGGTGAACAGCCAGCAGTTGTGATCGTCGATAGGAACCCAAGCGTGACCCATGATCGGTCCACCGGCCTTGTTGGGCGCAATCATCGTGTAGAAGGGCGAAAGGAACTGCGTGATCCGCCAGTAGTATTCGTCGTCGGTCGCATTGCGGCGCGCGCCGATTGCCATGCCGTAGTCGGTATGGCGCACAAAGAAACGCGGGGCCGTATCGGAGGCAAGATAGGGAATCGCCAGATTGGGCGAAATCTGACGCTGCCTGAAAGGCATCTCCGTATCTTCGTTGAGCACGCTGTGCAGGATTCCGACGTGGCTCGAATCGATACCACCTTCGACGCCTTGCGCGAAATTGGTTTCTTGCAGCCGCTTCGTGATGTGGCGATGCGCCTGAGGCACGACACCCCATTCAATTTCTGGCGGCACCTCAGGCATGCACTCAGGCTCCCCCATGTATGCCCAGATCAGTCCACCCCATTCGACGATCGGATACGCCGTGATCTTCAACTCATCCTTCAACGTGCTGTTCGCCGGCTCGGCAGGCATGTCGACGATGTTTCCTTGGACGTCGAATTTCCAACCGTGGTACACGCAGCGCAATCCGCACTGCTCATTGCGTCCGAAATACAGGTCGACCCGCCGGTGGGGGCAATAGCGTTCGAGCAGCCCCAGGCGACCTTCGGTGTCCCGAAATGCAATCAGGTCTTCACCGAGCAAACGCACGCGCAGGGGCGTCCCGTCGCGTTCGGACAGCTCCTCTGGCATCAGAAAAGGAATCCAAAAACGACGCAAAGCCTTCCCCATCGCGGTACCAGGGCCCACGCGGGTCAGTTTTTCATTGTCTTCTTTGGTGAACATAAGCGTTTCCGAGAGATTGGTTAGATAGAAATCAACATGGCCTATTCGAAGAACCCGAAGACCGCGCCGTCCGCCACTTCGACCCGATGCGTTCGGATGGGTTGCTTGCACGGAAATTCGGTCGCCATCCCGGTGCGAATATCGAACGCACCCCCATGCAAGGGACATTGAATCTGGTGCCCATGCAATTCACCCGTCAACAGCGACACCTGGGCGTGCGTGCACAGCTCGTCCGTCATGAAGAGCGCACCATCGACCTTGTACAAAAGGTAGGCACTGCCGCGCTTCGCAGGACAGATCCGATGAGGTGAATTGGGCGGGATCTCAATGTCCGCGCAGAGAAAAATCCGCTGCGTCACGAGCCGACGCGCAGCGGTGAGCAGATCTTTTTCAACAGCGTCAGCACGCTCAAAGCAGTGATGCGCCCGGTTTTCGGGTTCTCCGAAGGAATGTTTTCTATCGTCATCGAAAAGGATGCCGAGTCCGCATCAACGACGATCGTGTGTGTATTTCTCTTCAGCGCGGGGTCCGCCCAGATGTCAAGTCGTGTCCTGTCGGGTCCGATTCCCGCCAACGACAGCGCAACGGCCACGTTCAAGTTGGCCGGAAAGCCCAGCGCTGCCTCGCGGGCACTGCCCGAAAACACTTTCATGGGCTCGGAGATATCTTCGATCGAGATGTTGTGTCGAGCCAGGTAGGGGGCGCCCAGCAGCCCTTTCACAGGCTTGCGCGTCGTCATGGTGACCGAATGAATGGTGCCCTCGGCGGCCGCCGTTACAGCGTCCAGGCCGATCAGGGCTCCGGTGGGAACAAGGATCTGGCCGCCGCACTCCTTTGCCAAGTCCAGCAGATGCATCTGCGAGAGCAAGGCCCCCGAGCTCAGGACCACCACCTTGCGGCCGGCCTTGAGTGCCGGCGTCGCGATGGCTGACACCAACTCGGCAGGGGCGCATTCGATGACGATGTCGCAATCTCGTGCCAGCCCTTCGAAGTCCGTGGTGACAGGGCGCACCGAAAGCCCGTCGATGAATTCTGCGTATTTGGAGGCGTCGCGTACCGCGACAGCGTACAGACGCAGCCCCGGGACCCCCTTGTCCAGCAGTCCGGCAAGGGACTTGCCAATCGCACCAAGTCCCGCGATCCCAACCTTCAAAGGGGTCGTAGCAAACAAAGAAGTCATTTGGATTTCCGAGCGAAGACCCGCCCTGTTCAAGTTGGGCAAATCGTAGGTCTGCAGGACGCGGGAGAACAAACGATTTTCCCGCCCTCGATGCATGACGGCCGCTCATGCATCGCATGGGGTCGTCAACAGCGTTGGCGCTGACGCGACGCCGCACCTGGCTGGTGCGGCAATGTGGACCTTCGGGTTAAACCCGATCCCGGCCGCTCAAATTTGCTGGCCCACTCTTTGCATTCTGCACGCTGGATACTGCATACAACGATCCGAGAGGGCCGTTGTTCCGTTTGCTTTCAAGAAGAAGGATCACCTCATGACTTACGGTACTCACATCTCCCCCGCGCGGGCGACGCCCGCGAATCACCTCCTGCACCCGAGTTGGCGAATGGCGGCCATCGCCTTCATCGGCATGGCTTTCGGCCAGACTTCGATGACGTTCCTCACATTCGGAACATTCATGAAGCCGCTGGGAGAGGAGTTCGGCTGGAGCCGCGGACAGGCTGCCGTTGCGCTGTCGATCATCTCCGTCGTCCTGCTGATCTTCACCCCGTTTGCAGGACGTCTGATAGACCGGCTCGGGGCCAGACGCGTGCTGCTGCCTTCGATGGCTGGGCTCGGGCTGGTGCTCTGCACCATGTACTTCCTGACCGACTCGCTCGCGCACTTCTATTTGATGTTTGCGATTCTTGGCATCGTGGGCGTTGCTGCGAACAACGTGTCGTACGTCAGGGTGCTCACCGCGTGGTTCACCACCCGCCGCGGCCTGGCGATCGGGATCGCGTCGGCTGGCACCGCAGCGGGCCAGTCGATCGGAATCGGCCTTGCCCAGTACCTGATCGGCGACTACGGCTGGCGCATTGCTTACGTCGGACTCGGCCTCGCGGTCCTGCTGGTGGGGCTGCCGATCGTCGCCCTGTTCTTGCGCGACCTGCCCAAAAACGTGGGCCTGACTCCCTACGCCAAACCAACGCACGGCGGCGCGGTGATCGACGCCGGCTTCTCGATCGAACGCAAGGACGCATTGCGCATGCCCGTCTTCTGGGCCCTGCTTGCCATCTCATTCCTGATGGCCTCAGCACTGCATGGAATTCAGATTCATTTCGTTCCGATGCTGCTGGATGCCGGCATCAACCCCGGCCAGGTCGCTGGAGTGATCGTGTCGCTCTTGACGTTCGGCGCCGTGATCGGTCGCATCGTCACAGGCATGCTGTTCGACCGCTTCTTTGCACCCCGCGTTGCAATGTTCGTTTTCATGCTGCCGCTCATTGGCTTGTTCTTCGTGCTTGAGAACGTTGGCCTCTGGGGCCTCTATGCAGGTGCATTGTTCTTCGGCATCGGTTTGGGCAGCGAATCCGATGTGCTGGGTTATTTCACGAGTCGATATTTCGGACTGAAGTCCATGGGTGAACTCTATGGCCTCGTCTTCGGTGCGTTCATGGGTGGCACGGCATTGGGGCCCGTGCTCTATGGCGTCATGCAGTCCCACTACGGCAACTATCGAGTTGCACTGTTTTGCTCGATCGGAATGCTGGCGGCCGTGTGCTTGCTGTGCGCCATGCTGCCCCGCTTCAAAGATCAGCAGCGCGTCTGATCCCGGCCGCCCAAAGCATTTCGCAGCGGCTTGGCCCCGGCTGCTTCGCCCCTTCCCAGCCCGCCGTCACTTCAGAGAACCGGTCGACGGCGCTTCACTTCGGTTTGCCCCAGCCTCGTCGGAAACATCCATGAAACAAGCAATGAAAACCTCCTTCGCCGCCGCATTGTTCGCGTGCTGCGCACCCGCCTTCGCGCAGTCCTCGGTGACCATCTACGGCATCGTCGATACCGCTGTCGCCTACATTGACAACACAAGCCGCGCTGGATTCACGATCAAGAAGCTGACGTCCAATGGCTCCACGCCATCAAGAATCGGTTTTCGTGGGACCGAGGACCTCGGCGGCGGTTACCGCGCGAATTTTGTGTTGGAAACGGGCTTCGCCCCTGACACGGGCACCCTCTCTCAGGGCGGTCGATCTTTTGGCCGCCAATCCACGGTCGGGCTTGAGACGCCCTACGGCGAAGTGATGTTCGGCCGGATGTACACATTTCGCTATGCGCTCTACGGCTCCGACTACATGGGCGACAACCTCTTCGGTGTCGGCTCCATCGATCCCTACATTCCCAATGATCGCGCCGACAATTCCATCGGCTATCGATTCACCTATGGGAAGTTCAATTACCGCGCCGTCTACAGCTTGGGGCGCGATGCAGCGGCGACTGGCGGGCCGGCCGCCACCAACTGCCCCGGTGAACTCGCCGGCGATCACAAGGCGTGTACGCAGCTTTCCATGCTCGGCACGTACGACGGCGATGGCTGGGGAGTGGCCGCCGCCTACGACAAGTTGCGCGGCGGGCCCGGCATCCGCTTCGAAGACCTGAACGCGAGCAAATACTACGACCTTCGAACCACGCTGAACGGTTACGTCAACGTGTTCAACGGCCGAATCGGCATCGGCTGGATCGGGCGCAAGCACGAGAGCGCAACGCCGTACCGACAGTCCATCAGCTGGGTCTCGTTGACGCAGGAACTGGCCCCGTTGATCCATCTGGATGCAACACTCTATCGGGTCAACCGGCGCCACAGCAACGACGACGCCTGGTTCCCGGTCGCGCGATTGCGCTACCTCCTGTCTGCGCGCACCAACCTCTACGCCACGGCTGGCTACATGGACAACCAGGGGAGCTCCGCGCTCTCCGTCGACGGGCAGTCGCCCTCGGTCGCTGGAACGAAGCAACTCGGGATTGCCCTGGGCATCCGCCACAACTTTTGACCAGATGCCGTCGGCAGCTGCTGGACATTCGTTCAATTTCTATGCATACTGCATACATAGAACATTGATGCGACCGGTGTGCACGTCTCGCGTAGCAGCGGACGCGCCGGCCGCGTTGCCCATCCCACCTCGAAATCAGCCCATGAGCACCTCTCCCATCTGGCTATGCAAGGCCGCCGATGTCGGCACCGAAAGACCGCGTCAAGTCTGCCCAAAGGGCAGCGATGAAGCCCTTGCTGTCTCGCGCATCGGCGATGACTTCTTCCTGACCGAGGACACCTGCACGCACGCGCTTGTATCGCTCTCCGACGGGCACATCGAAGACGGCGTGCTGTACTGCCCGCTGCATGGCGGCGCCTTCGATATCCGCAGCGGCAAGGCGCTGGAGTTCCCGTGCACGAAGGCACTCAAGACCTATGCGATCGAGCGCCGGGGCGACGATCTCTACGGCGTTCTTTCGTAGTTGATTCAGCCCGCCTCAGAACGTGAGTGGTCGTGAGCCAATCTCTTCGACTTCCGCCGCTTCCTGCATTGCGCGCCTTCGAGTCCGCTGCACGCCAGCTGTCGTTCACCGAGGCTGCGCATGAGCTGCACATCACGCAGGGTGCCGTCAGCCGGCAGGTGCGAACGCTCGAGCAATTCCTTGGAGTGCGTCTTTTCGACAGATTCACCAGGCGCATTGAACTGACCGAGAAGGGCCGCAACTACTTCTGTGTCGTCCAGGACTCTCTGTGCAACATAGAACAAGCCACAAAGCTGACCATGGGCGATGCGCACCGGCGCATTACCTTGGATGTGTTGCCGACGCTTTGCACCCTTTGGCTCATGCCGCTGCTGCAAGAGTTCACGGAGGCGCATCCGCAGATCGAACTTCGGATTGACTCTTCACTGGACCCCGTCGACTTCCGCTCCCACCAGGCAGACGTCGCGATTCGCGTGGGCCGGCTGCCTGGGCGGCAATACCCGGCCGATGCGCCGCGCATCGACCTCGACCTCGCGCAGAGCTGGAAGGATGTGCAGGCGGACTTTCTCTTCCCCGATGTCCTCGTTCCCGTGATGTCGCGCAAGTTGCTCTCGCAGGGCCGACCGGTGGAATCCGCCGCCGACGTCTTGCACTACCGGCTTATCCATACGGCGAATCGCAAACATGCCTGGGCGGACTGGCTGGCCCAGCATCGGTTGGGATCGCCCGCCAGAGCACCCTCTTTGGATTTCGGCCATTTCTTCATGGCCATCCGAGCGGCCAAGGACTGCAAAGGCATCGCCATCGTGCCCAAGATATTTCTTGAAAGCATTCTGGTGGACGCCGAGATGGTCTGTCCGTTCGACTCGCAGCTCGAGAGCGCCGGTGCCTATTACATGCTGACCCGGCAGTCGTGCGCGAACGATCTGGCCGTGCAACAAACCAGGCGATGGATCTTGTCCGTTGCCAACCGCTTTTCCGATCGCGCCGAAGCCGTCCCGGGCGCGTGAACATCTCCTGAACCTCTATCAACCAAAGGAATCCTATGGCCAAAGTCACAATGGGAATTGCGTCTTCTCACAGCCCAGCGCTGCTGATGGAGCCGTCCGCATGGCTCGCGCGCGCGGCGCAAGACGACCAGAACATCTTTGCGCTGCATGATTTCGAGGGCAAGCGCGTCTCCTACCAGGAACTGCTTTCGAAGGCAGACCCCGCGCTGAAGGAGCAGATCGTTCCAGAGCTCATGCAGCAGCGCCATCATGCGAATCAAGCGGCAATGGCTGAACTGACCCGCCGCCTTGATGCGGCGGCACCGGACCTTCTGATCGTGCTCGGGGATGATCACAAGGAAGTGTTCGACGAAGACAACATGCCCTCCATTTCCGTGTTCTGCGGCGATGCCCTCCCCTACAAAGCGCAGGGCATCATGAAATGGAAGTACGACCCGCGACTGAACCAGGAGCTGTGGTATCCGCAAGAGGAGAAGAACTATCCGGTGGATGCGGCGCGGGCGTTCAGACTCATCGAAGACCTGATGGCTGCTGGTTTCGATCCGGCACATTCTCGCTACATGGCGCCCGGCCAGGGCATGAGCCACTCCTTCGGATACGTCTACTACAAGATCATGTCCGAGCGCACCTATCCTGTGATTCCGATCAGCATCAACACATACTATCCGCCGACCCAGATCACGCCGCGGCGCGCCTACCAGCTCGGCCAAGCCATTCGCAAGCTCGTCGAGTCTTGGCCGGACGACCTGCGCGTGGCGATCGTGTCCACCGGCGGGTTGAGTCATTTTGTTGTGGACGAACAGTTCGACCGCGATTTCCTGCGCGTGATGGCATCCGAAGACATCGAGCAGCACGCGGCATTGCAGCTGGAAAAGCTCCAATCAGGGAATTCCGAGTTTCGCTGCTGGTCGCGCTCGCCGGCGCGGTGGAGGGAATGAAGATGGATCTCATCGATTACATCCCCTGCTATCGCAGCCCGGCCGGTACGGGATGCGCCATGGCGTTCGCCACCTGGGAATGAGGCTCTCCACGTGCCCTACCTGACCATCGGTGAAAGCCGAATCTATTACGAGCAACACGGCGAAGGTCCGAACCTTGTGCTGCTTCATGGTGTCGGCGGCAATCACGCCAGCTGGTTTGCACAGATCGCCGGCCTGAGCCATCGATACCGCCTGACCACCGTTGATTTCCGCGGATTCGGCAATTCAAGCGATGTGGAGCAGGCGGGCCGGGAGGGTTTCGCGGGCGATCTGGTCACCATCTGGCGCGAATTGCAGCTCGACGGTGCGGTGCTCGTCGGCAGTCGATGGGCGGTGGTGCCGCCATGGCTTTTGCAGCCGAGCACGGGGCGCGCCTGCGCGCATTGGTGGTAGCCGATTCGCTGGTTGGTCTTGAGTTGCCGCTTGCCGCACGCGACCGAATGGACATTGCAGAGCGTGCCACGGCCGCGCTCTCTCAGGTCGAGCGGGTCCTTGGCGCGCGCGCGCGCCGAGACCATCCCGAACGCGTCGCGCTCTATCAGCAGATTGCAAGCTTCAACAGCGTCGCCTTGCGAACACTCAAGGGCGCACCACGCCGCGTGACCCTCCAGGGCCTCGAAGACAGCGGACTGCCCATCCTGTTCATCGTCGGCCAGGATGATGTGCTCTTCCCGCCGCAAGCCGTGCGTGCTACCCACGAGCAGCTGACCCACTCGACGTACGCAGAGATCGAAGGTGCGGGCCACTCGGCGCACTTTGAAAAACCGGACGCCTTCAATCAGGTGCTCATCGACTGGCTCGATCGGCTTGCGCTCCCACGGTAGCGGTGGAGCAAAAGCTTGTCCTTTTCGCAACCTGGGCTGACAAACCGATGAGCCGCCCCTTGAACTGCCATCCCAGGCGCAGAAGGATTCTTGCCGGGACTGCGCTGATTGCCGTGACTGGCGCGGCATACGGCCTCACAGCCGCGCCGCTGCGCCTGGTCATTCCCCACAGCGCTGGAACCACCCCGGACCTGGTGGCGCGTCTACTTGCCAGCAAGCTTTCGGCACAGCTCGAACAGCCGGTCTTCGTGGACAACCGAGCGGGCGCCTCCGGCCTGATTGGCTATGAGGCCGTCGCGCGCTCCGCACCCGACGGCAACACCTTGATGCTGACGGCGTCCTCGCTGTCGACCATCGGGCTGCTCTACCCTTCAACCCGCATCGATGTCCTGACAGACTTCACACCCATCTGCCTGGTGTGCTCCACCAGCTTCGCACTGTGTGTCCACCCGCAACTGCCAGCACAAGATTTCCAACAATTTCTGGCCCATGCCAGACGCCGGGGCGAAGGCCTGGACTACGGTTCGCCGGGCAAGGGGACTCTCCAGCATCTGTGGATGGCGCAACTCGCCGCGATGTCAGGCGCCGATCTCAGACACGTGCCGTACAAGGGTGCCAGCCAAGCGATCAATGACCTGCTGGCAGGCGTCATCAAGGCCATGTTCGTGCCACTTCATGCGGCCGTTCCGCTTCGCAAGGAGGGCCGCATCAGGATACTGGGAGTCATCAGTGCTTCGCGCGATCCCTACCTGTCGGAGGTTCCCACCCTGGCAGAGTCTGGTCTGCCTGGATTCACGGGCGATGCTTGGTACGGCGTCCTGGGCCCCAAAGATATCTCGGCATCCCGCGTGGATGAATTGCACCGTGCCTTGATGTCCGGCCTCGGCGATCCCGACATCAGGTCCGGCTTCGCCAGGCAGGGGCTGCTGCCACGCCAAGACAGTCCTCAAGAGATGCGGGAGATCGTAAGAACGGAGCAGGCCAAGTGGATGAGGATTGCAGAGGCGAACCATCTGCAACTGAAGCTGGACTGAGCTACGCGCCCGACCTTCCCGTCATGACGCGACCGTGAATTTTTCGATCAGTTCCTGCATATAGACGCGCGTGCACTCCTCCGCCCCGTCTGCGTCGCAGCGCTCGATCGCGGCAAACACACGCTCATCGTGGAAGACGGCCAATGCGCGATTGGCAGGGTCTCGGTAGAACTCGTTTCGAACTGCCAGGAACTGGTCTTCGAGCATCAGTGCGCAACGAAGCAAAGGAACGTTCCCGCACATCTTTCGCCAGGTGAGTCGGAACTGATAACTGCTTTCTGCGAACGCGGCAAATCGATTGGCCTGCTGCGCCTGCTGTTCCTTCTCAAGCGCTTTTCCCAACAACTTGATGTCCTCCGCGCTTGCATTCGTTGCGGCGTGGCGCGCCACGCGGGGGTCGATCAACAAATGCGCCTCCAGTCGATGAGCGATGTCGCGCGGCGTGTCCGCCGGCAGCATGAAACCCCGCTCGCTGGTCACGATCAGCCCGTCACGAGCCAGCTGAAAGAGCGCTTCTCGCACGGGGGTGCGTGACACGCCGAAGCGTGCAGCCACCTCGACCTCGAGAAGTCTGGCGCCCGGAGTGATCGTGCCGTTGCGAAGCTCAAGCCTCAGCGCGTCGTAAACCTGTTCGCGCAAGGGAGCGCTTTGGACTATGAGAGAAGCACGTGCCATGGGAAGAACTCGTTGGAAAAGCAAAAAAATGGATGCGACACCCTGGGTAAACCCGTGCTCGCTCGCACAAACGACGAAAACGCGCGCTCATTCCATTGACAACGGAATGTTCACTGCATACAGTACACAGAGCGCGAAATTCAGAACATCGCGGACACAGCAGTTTACCTTGATGTAGTTGGTCGGGCTCCCGAAGGAATCCGGCAGAAAGCAAATGCTATGAACAAATTGGCCGTCTTTGCAGATGTCGCTCAGCGGATCCGGCAGGCGTACGAAGGTGACCCGATCGCCCCTGTGAGCGCCGAGATCGGGTCTGCGGACCTGGACGGCGCCTACAAGGTCCAGCAGTTGAACACCGCCTTTCGCCTGCGCTCGGGCGAGGTGATTGCCGGGCGCAAGATCGGCCTGACATCGCCGGCGGTTCAAAAGCAGCTGGGCGTGGACCAGCCCGACTACGGCGTCCTCTTCGAGAGCATGCGTGTGGCAAGCGGCGCCACCGTGGACCGGTCGACGCTGCTGCAGCCGCGCATCGAAGGCGAGATCGCCTTGGCCTTTCGCACCGACATGCGGGTTGCGCCGACCTCGCTGCAGGCGCTTGTGGACGCGGTCGACTGGCTGTCCCCGGCCCTGGAGATTGTGGACAGCCGGATCCACAACTGGCAGATCGGCATCGTGGACACGATCGCGGACAACGCCTCTTCGGGGCTGTTCGTCATCGGCAATCAACGCCTGCGTCCCCACGAGGTCGACACCATCGGCTGCACGATGCAGTTGTACGCAAACGGAGAAGTCGTCTCGCAGGGAACCGGTGCCGCCTGCTTGGGCGACCCCTATTTGTCGGCGCTTTGGCTGGTGCGCAAGATGATCGCCTTGAACGATCCGCTCAAGGCCGGCGAAGTCGTGATGACAGGGGCGCTCGGCCCCATGGTCCCGGTGCAGTCCGCCACGCACTACCAGCTCCAGGTCGAGGGGTTTGGCGCGTGCGACGTGACTTTCTCCTGAGCCAACCGGGAGCGAATGTGACACACCACAGCCCTGCCTCGCGCCCGCCGGTGGAATTGCACCGCCTGATCTCGGCCACCGTCGGCAACCCACGCCTTGCGGCGCGCCTGGCGCAAGACGCCGAGACGGTCTACGGCGAGTTCGAAGTACCGCAGGCGCAAGCGCAAGCGCTGCTCGCCAACCCCCGGCACGCGCTCACCCAGCTCGACGTGCACCCCAATTTGCAGTTCAAGCTGCTCGCCGCGTTGGGCTTGCTGAGCCTGCCGCCGGCGTCGATTCAACCTTATCTTCAGGACCCGCACCGAGATGGCAAAGATCGTTAGTGGCGCCGCCACGTCCCATACGTTCGGGCTTCCCGGCAACGCCGCGGACGCGGCACAACGCATTGCCGACGGAATGCTCGAAATCGGACGCCGGGTGCGCGCAAGCAAGCCGGACCTGCTGCTGATCGTCTCCAGTGATCACCTGACCAACTTCAACTTGGATTTCCAGATTCCGTGGGCCGTGGGGCTGGCTGACTCGTACCTTCCGCTGGGCGACCTAGGGACTCGTCGCGTGGCATACCGCGGTCATCGCGAATTTGCCACCGGCTTGATGCATTTCGCTGCCGCCAGTGGCTTTTCCCTGATCGGTGCCGAACGCCTCGCGCCCGACCACGGGATCACCGTGCCCAACGAGATGATCAATGGCGACGGCCGCATTCCCATCGTCCCGATCTATGTCAACACGGTCATGCAGCCGATTCCGACGTGTGCGCGCAGCTACGAGCTGGGCCGACTCATCGCCGACTACGTGGCCGGCATGGATGACATGACACGCGTCGCCATTGTTGCGACCGGGGGGCTGTCCCACTGGGTGTGCATGCCGGACTCAGGCCGGGTCAATGCGGAATGGGATCGGGAAATCATCGAGCTGTTGATCTCTGGCCAGGGCGAGAAGCTGGCCGAGTGGACCCCCGAACGAATCACGGAACGGGGCGGCAACGGCGGCTTGGAAATAGCCGCTTGGGCCTGCATGGCCGGAGCGCTGGGAAACGCCCGCGGAGAAGCCATCTACTACGAAGCCATGACGCCCTGGTGGACAGGCATGGGCGGCATCTTTATGACGCCGCAGGCCTGAATGTTCAAGCAAGTATCAAAACTGGAGCCAACTATGCTTTCTGCGCGTGCAAGCGACATCAGCAAGGACGTCGCCTCGATCGGCGCTCAATCCAGATTCGTCGAGCTCGACGGATTGACAACGCACTACATCGAGGCTGGCGAAGGCCCTCTGCTGGTGCTTGTTCATGGAGGCGGAGCAGGTGCCGATGCCTGGGGAAACTGGCAAAGCTGTTTGGCGGCGTATGCGCAAAAGTTTCGCGTGATTGCCCCCGACATGCCTGGATTCGGCTACACGGCCAAACCGGACCCGTCGAATTACGACTATAGCCAAGAGGCGAGAAACCGCCACCTGACGGCACTGATTCGGCATTTCAATCACGGCGCGCCGGCACACGTCATTGGAAACTCGATGGGTGGCGCCACCGCCCTGGGGGTGGCCATGAACGCGCCTGATCTGATTCGCAAACTGGTTCTCATGGGCAGTGCCGGCCTTGGGATCTCGAATCCCGACCCCGAGGCGATGCGTCCGTTTGCTGCCTACGACTATTCGATCGAGGCCATGCGAACGATCATGGAGCATCTCGGTGGTCCGCGGTTCAAGTTCGACGAGAGCCTTCTGCAATATCGGCACGGGCTGATGCAGGACCCAGCGGCAAGGGCCGCCATCGATGTGATCAAGCGCAGCAAGCTGACCTATACCGCCGAGCAGATCTCGTCGGTCAAGACGCCCACCCTGGTGGTCGGCGGCAAAGCCGACAAGGTCGCCATCCTGGCTCGTACCTACGGGTATCTCGAACTGCTCGAGAACTCGTGGGGATTTGTTCTTCCTCATGTCGGGCACTGGGCAATGATGGAATCGCCTCGCGCGTTCGTGGCGATCACGGCAGCCTTCTTCGACGAAGACCTTTTCTAAAACAAACCACGACTGAGAAATGAAAATGGAAGCCCCCATCACGTTCGTCGACGACAGCTTGCTGCGCAAGGTTCCGTCCTGGCGCACGTACTTGGCCGCAAAGCTTGGGTTTCGCAATCATTGGTATCCGATCAAGCTGTCCCGCGAGATCGGCGAATCCCAAATTGTGAAAGCCACCTTGTGCGGCGAGAACATTTTGCTCAAGCGCATTGACGGAAAAGTCCATGCGCTGCGAGACCGCTGCATTCATCGCGGTGTTCCGTTCTCGGAGAAGTTGGAGTGCTACTCGAAGGGCACGATCACTTGTTGGTACCACGGGTTTACCTACAAGTGGGAAACCGGGGAGCTCTGCGACATTCTTGCTTCACCCGACAGCAAGGCAATCGGCAGGCAGGGCGTCAAGTCCTACCCGGTCCAGGAGGCCAAAGGCGTGGTGTTCGTGTTCATGGGTGATGACGACATCGCACCACATCCGCTTTCCGAAGACGTCCCTCCGATGTTCCTCGACGAGGATCTGGCGCTGGAGGGCGACTCCTACATGGTCAAGTCCAACTGGCGCGTGGGCTGCGAGAACGGTTTCGATGGATTGCACGTCTACATCCACCGTACCTCGCCGTTGGTCAATGACACGCAGCGCTCTCTGCCTGTGGGGCACACCGCGAACTCTGGACAGATCGTCCTTCACGAGGTGGACGGTCAACCCAAAGGCGTCTATGACGAATTCGCGCATCACGTCAGCCTGTGGGAAGGTCAGGTCGAGGGAGACGTCGTGGTCCGCGGGGTGCGCAACACACGAACCGATGGCGTGCCCACTCGAACCACCGCTGCATCGCTGTGGTTGCCAGGCGTTCTGCGCGTCGACGATTTCCCTGATGCAGGGCGTCACCAGTTCGAGTGGTACGTCCCTGTCAGCGAGGATGAGCACTACTACCTGATCATGATCGGCAAACGGGTGACGACGCCGCAGGAAGCGCTCGAACATGAGCAGGAGTTCTGGAATCGCTGGAAACCCGTGTCTCTCGACGGCTTCAACAATCAAGACATCGAAGCTCGTCTCGCGCTGCAAAAGTTTTACAACCGCGACCGCGCTTGGCTCCAGGAGATGCTGATCGAGGGCGACCACCCCATTGTCAAATGGCGCGAGCTGTGCCATCGGCACAACCGCGGCGTGCAGCGGCCCGATCACCTTTGACGCCACCATCGGCTGCAAGAACCTTCATCGCAATCCAATGCAAAAATTGAAAGTCGCCGTTATCGGCTCGGGAAATATCGGCACGGACCTCATGATCAAGATCATGAGGAACTCCAGGCATCTGGAGATCGTTGCCATGGCCGGCATCGACCCGGAGTCCGATGGCCTCGCGCGCGCGGCCCGACTCGGCGTCGCGGTCACCGCCCAGGGCATCGATGGACTCATCGCCATGGCCGAGTTCAAGGACGTCTCGATCGTCTTCGATGCAACCTCGGCGCAGGCGCATCTCGTCAACGCGGCGCGTCTGGCGCCAAGCGGCTGCCGGATCATCGATCTGACTCCGGCAGCTGTCGGGCCGTTCGTCGTGCCCGTGGTGAACCTGGACACCCACCTGGACGCAGTCAACCTGAACATGGTGACCTGCGGAGGACAAGCAACGATTCCCATCGTTGCCGCAATCAATCGCGTGACGCCAGTGCGGTACGCCGAAATCGTCGCCTCGATCGCCTCCAAATCCGCGGGGCCGGGGACTCGCGCCAACATCGACGAGTTCACCGAGACGACCACCCAGGCGCTGCGCGACGTCGGCGGCGCCGAGGTCGCCAAGGCGATCATCATTCTGAATCCCGCGGATCCGCCCATGATGATGCGCGACACCGTCTACACGCTCACCGCACAGGCGGACACCGCCCGGATCGAAGACTCGGTTGCCGCCATGGTCAGCGCGGTACAGGCCTACGTGCCTGGCTACCGCATGAAGCAGGCGGTCCAGTTTGAAGAGGTCGGGGCTGACGGCCGATTGAATGTCCCGGGCGGCGGCGTCATGGCCGGCCTCAAGACCACGGTCTTCCTGGAGGTTCAAGGCGCAGCCCACTACCTTCCGGCCTATGCCGGCAATCTGGACATCATGACATCGGCCGCGATGGCCACCGCCGATCGTCTTGCCTCGCGAATGCTCGAAGAAATGGAGGCCACGTCGTGAGCCAAAGTACCCCTCTGTATATTCAAGACGTGACATTGCGAGACGGCATGCACGCCATCGGCCACCAGTACACACTGGCGCAGGCCCGTGACATCGCGACCGTGCTCGACAAGGCGGGCGTCAGTGCAATCGAGGTCGCGCATGGCGACGGCCTGGCCGGCGCGAGCTTCAACTACGGCTTCGGGCGCCACAGTGACCGCGAGTGGATCGGGGAAGTCGCCGCTTCGGTTCGCAAGGCGCGCGTCACGACGCTCCTGATACCCGGCATCGGTACGTTGCACGACCTGCGCGACGCACATGCGGTCGGCGTCCGCTCGGTGCGAGTCGCGACCCACTGCACCGAAGCCGACGTATCGCGTCAGCACATCGGCGCCGCGCGGGACCTCGGACTGGACACGGTCGGCTTTTTGATGATGTCTCACATGATCGCGCCTGACGCCCTTGCGGCCCAGGCAAAGCTGATGGAGTCCTACGGTGCCGAGTGTGTTTATGTCGTGGACTCGGGTGGCGCACTGGACATGACGGGTGTACGCGAACGACTGCAGGCATTCGACCGCGTGCTCAAGCCTGAAACTCAGCGCGGCATCCACGCCCACCACAACCTGAGTCTTGGTGTCGCGAATTCGATGGTGGCGGTCGAATTCGGTGCGCTTCGCGTGGATGCGTCGCTGGCCGGCATGGGCGCCGGGGCCGGCAATGCACCGCTGGAGGTATTCATCGCCGCCGCGGATCGCGCCGGTCTGAACCACGGGTGTGATCTGCTTGCACTGATGGATGCTGCTGAAGATGTGGTGCGCCCCCTTCAAGACCGGCCCGTGCGAGTGGACCGGGAGACGCTCTCATTGGGGTACGCGGGCGCTATTCGAGCTTTCTGCGACATGCAGAACGCGCAGCAAAGACGTACGACTTGGATACGCGTTCGATTCTCATCGAGTTGGGCAAACGCAAAATGGTCGGCGGCCAGGAAGACATGATCGTCGACGTCGCTCTGGACCTCGTCAACTCCAGGTCGTCAACCGCCGAAGCGGCCTCTTAGGAATTGTGGGCCGCTGGGGAAGTGCGGTGGGGATCGAGCACCTGTCTCGCGATACAGACGCATTTTTTCGACTTCGCGCCCAAGAGCCGTACCTCCCCTTTTTCGCATCTCGGATGGCAGTGCACGCTTTCCACCCGAACACTGCCGCGCGAGCCGGCGCATGACGCGTGCAGGACGGCATCCACGTGATCACAAACGAGCAAGGCGTGGACGGCACGCTTGGCCGAATTCACCCTGCCGTCGCCCCCAAAACATCTAGCAGAAGCGCCATGGAGCAAACATGAACGATTCGAATCGGAAGCCGACTGGCTCTATTGCGCTGTGCTGCAGCCACGTCGAAGGCACCACGTGGGAATCCCGGCTGCGCGCTGCGCTGCCGCAGGCCTCCTTTACCGTCTGGCCGGCCGTAGCCGCAGAGGCCGAATGCGCGATCGTCTGGTCGCCGACACAGGCCTTCATGGACGCGCATCCGCGCTTGCGGGTGATCTTCAATATGGGTGCAGGCGTCGACGCGCTGATGCGGCTGCGCCTTCCGACTCGCGCGCGCGTGGTGCGCATCGAAGACGGCGGCATGGCTGTTCAGATGGCCGACTACGTCTGCCACGCCGTCCTGCGGCACTTCCGCGAGTTTGACGCCTATGCCGACGAAGCCGCTGCGCACAACTGGATTCCGCGCAAGCCTCGTGTGCGCGCAGATTTCCCCATCGGTGTCATGGGCCTTGGCGCGCTCGGCCTGCGGGTGACCGAGGCACTTGTGAAGTTTGAATTCCCAGTGTTCGGCTGGAGCCAGTCGGCCAAACACGTCAAAGGTGCCACTTGCCTCGCAGGCGCCGACGCGTTCGACGAATTCCTCTCGCGCACGCGCATTCTGGTATGCATGCTGCCTCTCACACCGTTCACGCGTGACATCGTGTGCAGCGCCACTTTGTCGCGACTGCTGCCGGGCGGATACTTGATCAACGTGGCGCGGGGCGCCCACGTGGTCGAGTCCGATTTGCTGGCCCTGATCCAGAACGGTCACCTCGCCGGCGCCACGCTCGACGTGACACGCGAGGAGCCCCTGCCCCCTGGCCATCCATTCTGGACGTGCCCGCAGATCGTGTTGACGCCTCACATCGCGGCGCAGACGGTGATAGACGAAGCGATCGCTCAGATCGCTGCAAAGATAAACGCCGGCCTTCATGGCTCAAGCCTTTCCGGTTTCGTTGACCCCGAGCGTGGCTATTGACGATGACCCATCCGACAAAGAATAGGACTGCAACCGTGCCAACCACTTCGATCTTTCACCTTGCCTTCAACGTCACCGACCTCGAAAGCGCGCGGCGGTTCTACGGCGGCGTGCTCGGCTGCCGCGAGGGCCGGAGTACCGAGACTTGGGTCGACTTCGACTTCTTCGGCCATCAGATCTCGCTGCATCTGGGTATCCCCTTCGCCACCTGCGCAACGGGGCGCGTCGGCGACAAGCTCGTGCCGATGCCACACTTCGGCCTTATCTTGGAGCTCGCCCAGTGGAACCTTCTGGCCGCACGTCTGCAAGAGGCCGCCACGGAATTTGTGTTGGTGCCACAGTTGCGATTCGAGGGGCAGCCCGGCGAGCAATGGACCATGTTCTTCCTTGACCCATTTGGCAATCCGATCGAGATCAAGGGGTTCCGCGACCTTGATTCTGTGTATTCGGCTTGAGCAGCCGAGCCCACAAAGGAAATGAACGCCGTCAACCGTTTGCCCACGCAGTCGGGCAGCAGCATCGATGAACTGCTTCCTCACCATGCTTTCCTCTTGTTTGAAGCCCATGCTGCACGAGCACTGCGCAGCATCCGTTTCAGTGCGGCCGCAGCGCGCGCGCCTTCGCCGCTGGGGCCGATCTCGCCAAGGTAAGGCGCAGACCTGCGCCGCCTGGGTGTTGCCACGGCCTGGCTTTCTTGCTTCATCAACTGCTGCACCACCTTTTCGGAGATTGCAACATCCTGCCTGGTCAGAGGTGCGCCTGCAGCCTGCGACAACGTTCATCTCTGTACCTCTGCGGCGTTTGGGCTGCCCGCAGCAGGGAGACGTCCATGACATCTCGGGGTAGTTCCAGTTTTCGTCCGCCCCCCGAGGGTCGGATTTCGGTCGGCGACAGCAGTCCTGGCTACAAGATCGGCAGCGCGTGAAGTCGTTGACGTGTTTGGTGCGGGCGTAGTCACCACCAGGCAGCGATGCCTTTGAAGAATCTGTTGGCATCGTTGGGTTCGAGGTGGTCGGCGAGCTCCAGGCGTACCGCTTCGACGCGGGCAAGCGTGACCGGCGCGACGATGAACCAGGCAGATGACATGGCCACGCTCACCACATTGAAGTCAATTTCTTTCAGTTCTTGCTAAGCCCATTCAAGGTGAATCGACAAGAACCAAACACGTGCGAACCCGACCCAGGTCACAGCGCCAACCAACGCAAACAACCACATCGACGCGGATAAGCAGAAGGTTATGAAGGCAGTCGCGTAATTCATCCGCAGTTGATGAAATAGGCGCGAGTATTCAAGCTACCTCGCGTTTCGAGCCGTCCAAATGCATAAGTCGCCGAAGGCGCGGTGGGAGCCGAAGAGCCGTCCGCTCTTCAGGTCGGGAAACACACGATGGAGACCAACGTTGAAAAAAATCGCACTGAGCCGACGCGCTTTTTCCCTCGGCCTGGGAGCATCTGCGGTTGCGCTGCCGTTCGGCAGCTTCGCGCAGGGCTCGGACTGGCCAACCCGCCCCGTGCGCCTCGTTGCCCCGGCCCCGGCCGGCGGCTCCCTCGATCGCCTTGCACGCACCTTGGGCGATGAGTATGCGAAGGCTTTAGGACAACCGTTCATTGTGGACAACAGACCCGGCGCCGGCAGCACTATCGGTACCAACGCGGTTGTAGCGGCGCCTGCTGATGGTTACACACTGCTGATGAGCGGCGTTTTCAACGTCATCAGTCCCTCGCTCTACGCCAGGCTGCCTTACGACTATCTGAAAGACTTTGTCCATGTGGCGCCCACAGTGGCGGGCTCGAACGTGCTGGTCGTTCGTCCCGATTTTCCTGCAAACACGTTGGCCGAGCTTGTGCGGCAGGCCAAAGCCGCGCCAGACACGCTGGCCTATGCCAGCGCTGGCAGCGGCACCTCCGGCCACTTGACCATGGAATTGTTCCAGCGCGTGGCGGGCATCCAACTCATGCACGTGCCCTACAAGGGCGCTGCCCCCGCCATGACCGACGTGCTCGGCGGCATCGCGCCGATGATCGCAACCAACCAGGATGCGGTACTGCCCTTTCTACGGAGTGGCAAGCTGAAAGCGCTGGCTATCACGACCGCACAGCGAATTCCAGCCATGGCTGAAGTACCGACGTTCGCCGAATCCGGCTTCGCCGACATGGTGGTCTCATCCTGGGGCGCCGTTGCCGTACGCCGCGCCACCCCTTCAACGATCGTCGAACGACTGCGCGCAACGACGCACAATGTGCTCCGCGAAGCCAGCGTTCGGAAGCCCCTGGAGGCGGACGGCTGGGAATTGATGGACATGCCCCCAGCCGATCTCGAAGCGTTCGCGCGAAAAGAAACGGCTCGGTGGGCCCAAGTGATCAAGGCGGCCGGCATCCAGCTAGGTTGATCGGCCGACCATGTTCTCTCATCCTTCGCACAACCTATCCGTCGGCCCGCTTGAACTGGTGAAGGGAGGCTACCTTTGCGAGACGGTGGTGGCATACACCGCATATGGCCAGCTCGCTCCGGATGGTCGCAATGCCATCCTCGCCACGCATGGCTACACCGCCAGCCACCAGATGCTCGCAAGTGGCACAGGCACTGCCGAGGGCTCATGGGCGCCCTTGATCGGGCCTGGGAAGCCTCTGGATACCGATAAATACTTCATCGTGTGTTCCAACATGCTCGGGTCGTCGTACGGAAGCACCGGGCCGGGCAGCATCAGCCCGGCCACCGGCGTGCCCTACGGAGCGGATTTTCCGGCGATCACACTCACAGACATCGTCGAGGTGCAGTACCGCTTGCTGAAGCAGCTCGGCGTGCAGCACCTGCGCTGCGTCGTCGGCCCTTCGTTCGGGGGGTTTCAGGCGCTCCAATGGGCGCTCGACCATCCCGACTGGGTTGATGCGATCGGCGTCGTTGTGTCCGCCCCTTTCATGCCGCCCCATGACTACAGCAGCCTTGCGGGCTTGCAGGCTGAACTGGCAGGCAACCCTCAATGGAACGGCGGCCGCTGCCCCTCACTCGATGCGATGGCCGCAACGCTGGAACGCATGCGCCTGTCCACCATGGAGCTTTACGGCATGAATGCGGTACTGACCGCACGCGGCTACGGCGTCGAAGAATGTGCAGCGCGCAGTCGGGCGATGGCGGCAAGCTGGGCCCGCGAATTCAACCCGCACTCGCTGGTCGTTCTGCTGAAAGCGGCGCTGGCCTTTGACGTTCGCAACCGACTGAACGAAATTCGCGCCGATGTGCTCTATGTCGTTGCAGACACAGACGTGCTGTTTCCGCCGGATCCTGCCGCGCAGGCGGCGATGGCGCGTACGCGGGGTGCGCGCCCGATGCGGTACGTGCAAATGCGTACCGATTTCGGCCATTCAGCCTCAGGCGCCGGACACGCGCTGTGGGGCGACTCGCTGCGAGACCTCCTCGAGGGCTGCTGAGAGCGCAGAACAAACCTTCCGGCAGTACGCATCACGCACGACTTGCAGCTGTCTCGCGCAGACAAGTGATCAGCAACTCGCTGGCCGGTGTTTGTGTACGCCCACGCAACGTGATCAGACCAACGGGGGGCAGTTCGATCGGCACCTTGACCTTGAGGATGCGCAGCAGGCCCTGTCGGGCATAGTGCTGCGCCACGCCTTGCGCGAGGAAGGCAACAGCCGGTCGCTGATGCATGGCCGACAAAGTCACCAAGAATGATGCGGTTTCAATGATGTCAGTTGGCGGTAGCAACCGATGCTTGTAGAACATCTGTTCAAGCTTTGTCCGCGATGACGCCCATGGGGGCGGAACGACCCATGGCACATCGGCCAGCATCGCCCAATCGACGCCGCTCGCCTCCGCCATCGGGTGCGAAGGACTCACAACGATGCGCATCGGCTCCCGGTAAAGCGCCTCGGTATCGAGATCCGGGGAAGCATAGCCAGGTTCCAAGCGACCGACGATCAGGTCCAATTCGCTGACACGCAAGCGTGGCAGCAAACGTGTGAGATCACCCTCCTCCACCATCACCGTGGTGAGTTTGGACTGACTCTTGAGCCGCTGGATTGCTTGCATCAGCAGCGTAGGCGTACCCACCACCATGGCGCCGACGGTGATCCGCCCGGCACCGCCGCTGGCCACTGCATCGATTTCGTCGCGCGTGCGCTGGTAGTCGGCCAGCACCGCACGGGCAAAGCGCACGACGGAAGCGCCGTAGGGGGTGGGCTCCGAACCACGCGTCGAGCGAACAAAAAGCTGCAGCTCGAACATCTTCTCGATCTCAGCCAGCATCTTCGAGACAGCCGGCTGCGTGATCGACATGAATTCAGATACCCGGCCCAAGTGCCGCAGCTCGTCAAGGAGCACCAGCAACTGCAGGTGACGAAGCTTGAGGTTGGAGCGCAGGACGCGATCGATCTGGGTCATCTCAGGTGCACAGCAAAGCGGCTTATCACTGGTGTGCAGTAATTCATGTGGAAGGGAACTCGCCTGGTGGTCACAAATGGATGTTCCGAGCACGCCTTAGTCGCGGCCAAACGAACCGCCTCCCCGAAACGCGGCCTGGTTGTGGGGTCGACCGGCGCGGTCGTGAAGTCGAGAAGGAGGACGCGACCATCGAAAGCACGTCACGTGCCTTCATTATCTATAGCTCATGAAGTAAGTCATCTATTTCATTGGATTGCAATGAGGGTCTTGGTAAGAATCGCTTCGACACCGCCCGCACACCCTTGGATCGCCGCCCGTCATCCTCATGAAGAACGACAGCCCACTTCTCTGCCTGCACCCCAATGACAACGTTCTGGTCGCCAGGACCGCCATTGCATTGGGCGAAACCATCGCCGAGTTCAACGTGCGTGCTCGCGCACAGGTCCCGCCCGGCCACAAGATCGCCGCCCGCGTCATCGCGGCTGGCGAAGAGGTCAGGAAGTACGACACGGTGATCGGGGTGGCCTCTCGAGACCTTGAGGCCGGCGACTACGTGCATAGCCACAATCTCACGCTGGTTGACAGCTACCGCGACCCGGGCTTCTGTCAGGACGTACGGCCTGTTGCTTACGTACCCGAAGTCGAGCGCGCCACGTTCATGGGCTTCTTGCGAGCCGACGGCCGTGTCGGTACGCGCAACTTCATTGGCGTCCTGTCCTCGGTGAATTGCTCGTCGACAGTGATCAAGCGCATCGCTGCGCACTTCACGCCCGAACGGCTCGCGGCATATCCCAACATCGACGGCGTGACAGCCTTCGCACAGACCAGCGGCTGCGGCATGTCCTCTCCCAGCGAGCATTTCGACGTACTGCGGCGCACCCTGGCCGGTTATGCACGCCATCCGAACCTGGCCGGCGTGCTGATCGTCGGCCTGGGATGCGAGCGCAACCAGGTCGACTCGCTCGTTGATTCGCAGGGCCTGAAGCAGGGCCGCCTGATGCGCACGCTGGTGATGCAAGAGGCCGGCGGCACGCGCGCAACCATCGAGGCCGGTGTGCGCGCCATAGAGGAAATGCTGGAAGAAGCCAACGCGGCGCAGCGCCAGCCGGTCAGCGCGAGCCACTTGAAGATCGGCCTCGAATGCGGCGGCTCTGACGGCTTCTCCGCCATCTCGGCCAATCCCGCGCTGGGTGCGGCGATGGACATCCTTGTGCAGCATGGCGGGACCGCAATCCTCTCGGAAACGCCCGAGATCCACGGTGTGGAGTTCATGCTCACGCGCCGCGCCATCACGCCCGAGGTGGGACAGAAGCTGCTCGACCGGCTGGCATGGTGGGAGCGCTATACCGCCGGCGAGAACGCGCAGTTCAACGGCGTGGTCGGCCACGGAAACCAGGCCGGTGGCTTGGCCAACATTTTCGAGAAGTCACTGGGCTCGGCGATGAAGGGCGGCACCACGCCGCTGCAGGCGGTGTACGAATACGCCGAACCGATCGACCAGGCCGGCTTCGTTTTCATGGACTCGCCCGGCTACGACCCTGTCGCAGCCACCGGTCAGATCGCCAGTGGCGCGCAGTTGATCTGCTTCACCACCGGCCGTGGCTCCATGTTCGGCAGCAAGCCCGCACCCACCATCAAGTTGGCGAGCAACACGCCCATGTACCGGCGACTTGAAGAAGACATGGACATCAACTGCGGTGTGGTGATCGACGGTGAGATGAGCGTGCACGAGCTCGGCCGCGCGATCTTCGAGCAAATCCTTCGCCATGCCTCAGGCGAGGCGACCAAAAGCGAGGCGCTTGGTCTGGGCGACCACGAGTTCGTGCCATGGCAGCTCGGCATCGTGAGCTGAGATCGCTTCCCAATCTTCCCCTACTTCGACCCCATGCCCCTGACCCTTGCCCATCCCGAACTTCTGCGCAACGCCAACTTCATCGGCGGCCGGTGGCTGGCCGCCACCGACCGCACGCTCGCCGTGACCGATCCCGCTACCGGTGCGCTGATTGCACAGGTGCCGGACTCTGGTGCCAACGAGGCACGCGCAGCCACCGATGCCGCGCACGCGGCATTCCCTGCTTGGCGCCGCACCCCTGCCAAGCAGCGCGCGCAGATCATCAAGCGCTGGAACGATCTGGTGACGGCAAACCAAGACGATCTGGGCCGGTTGATCTCGCGCGAACAAGGCAAGCCATTGGCCGAGGGCAAGGGCGAGGTCGCTTACGCTGCGAGCTATATCGAGTGGTTCGCCGAGCAGGCGACGCGCATCAACGGCGAGGTGATCCCCGCACCGGCGCCGGGACGGCGCATGTTCGCGCTCAAGGAGCCGGTCGGCATCGTGGCCGCGATCACGCCCTGGAACTTCCCCGCCGCGATGATCGCGCGCAAGATCGCGCCCGCGCTGGCTGCGGGCTGCACCGTGGTGTGCAAGCCGGCCGAGGACACACCGCTGACTTCGCTCGCGCTAGTGGCGCTGGCCGAACAGGCGGGCGTACCGCCGGGCGTGCTCAACATCGTCACCGCTTCGCGCGAACGAACGCCCGAGGTGGTCGACAGCTGGCTGGACGATCCGCGTGTCCGCAAGATCACTTTCACCGGCTCGACGCCTGTCGGCAAGCACCTGGCGCGCCGCTCGGCCGACACCTTGAAGAAGCTATCGCTGGAACTGGGCGGCAACGCACCATTCATCGTGTTCGAGGACGCTGATCTCGATGCGGCGATCGATGGCCTGATGGCAGCCAAGTTCCGCAACGGTGGTCAGACTTGCGTGTGCCCCAACCGCGTGTTCATCCAAGATGCCGTGCACGACGCTTTTGCCGAACGCCTGGTGGCGCGCGTCGCCGCGCTGCAGGTGGGACCGGCCACCGAAGCCAGCTCCCAGATAGGTCCGATGATCAACGAACGCGCGGTCGAGAAGATCGAGCGCCATGTGCAGGACGCGGTTGCGCGTGGGGCACGGATCCTGACCGGCGGCGTTCGCCTGCCTGCGCTGGGTCCGAACTACTTCGCCCCCACGGTGCTGACCAACGCCGATGCCACCATGGCCTGTGCCTGCGAAGAGACCTTCGGCCCGATCACGCCGCTCACGCGATTCCAAGACGAAGGCGAGGTCATTGCGCAAGCCAACAACACGCCCTTCGGTCTCGCCGCTTACTTCTACTCGCAGGACATACGACGCGTCTGGCGCATCGCAGATGCCCTTGAGACCGGCATCGTCGCCATCAACGAAGGTGCGATCGCCGCCGAAGCTGCGCCCTTCGGGGGCGTCAAGGATTCGGGCTACGGACGCGAAGGCTCGGTACATGGCCTGGAGGACTACCTGCACACCAAATATGTGTGCCAGGGCCAGTTGGACTGATTCTTTTATTTCGACCACGAGACACCCTATGCCCGCAGACAACGCATTCAAAGCCGCTTTGGTCTCTGGCCGGGCCCAGGTGGGCTTCTGGCTTTCCATGGCCGACCCCTACATGGCCGAGGTCAGTGCCACCGCGCACTTCGACTGGCTTCTGATCGATGGCGAGCACGCGCCCAACGACCTGCGTTCGACGCTCGCGTCGTTGCAGGCCGTTGCGGCCCACCGCTCGCAGCCGGTCGTGCGCGTTGTGCAGGGAGACGCTGCATTGATCAAGCAACTACTGGACATTGGCGCCAAGAACCTGCTCGTGCCGATGGTCGACACCCCCGAGCAGGCCCACGCAGTGGTGAGCGCGACCCGCTACCCGCCACTGGGCGTTCGAGGCGTGGGCAGCGCGGTCGGGCGTGCCTCGCAATGGAGTGCGCGCACCGACTACCTGCAGATTGCTGACGACGAGATATGCCTGCTGCTGCAGGCCGAGACGGTCACGGCGCTGGACAACCTCGACGCGATCTGCGCAGTCGACGGCGTCGACGGCGTGTTCATCGGCCCGGCTGATCTGGCGGCCTCTATGGGCCATCGCGGCGACCCGGGCCATCCGGAAGTGCAGGCGGCTATCGAGCAGGCGATTCACGCCATCGTCGCTTCAGGCAAGGCGGCGGGCACACTGACTTCCGACCCAAAGCTGGCGCGCCGGTATCTCGACTTGGGCTGCACCTTCGTCGCGGTCGGCGTGGACCTGCTGCTGTTCGCCTCGGCTGCACGCAAGCTTGCAGCCGCCTTTATCGACACTGCGCAGGTCCCCGGGCCTGCGTCGCGTACCGCTTACTGAGCAACAGGGACCCGACGTGATCACCACCGATGCGATCCAGGCCGCGCCGCGACGGTGGTACAGCCAACGTCGGCCGTGAAAGTAACCCAGCGCAACCCCTCGAGCAGCGCGTTATACGCCTGCCGTCCTTTCGGGTTCAACGCGGTGCCACGTTGCTCGATCTCTCCGAAACGAGCCGTGTACGCCCCCACCTTCTCGTTCGGTGCGCAGACGCGCACGGGCTCTTCCAAGGTCTTTAATCTTGTCTGACGCAACAAAAGAATGTCGCCAGCAACTCGCGTGCGAGTTTGTATGCCGCTTCGCTTGTGAGCGCCCCCAATGTCTCAAACTTGGTCCTGGTTGCGACGCGGCGTTGGTGAACACCTTGCCCGTACGCTGCGGCATTTCGCGCAGGTTTCCAAGTTTTTGCGCATCACGCGAGCATCCCCCGCAGGTGGTCCTCCCACTTCCGATAGTCCGCCCCCGATGCCGCGTGTCCGTACTCGCTTTGCAGATTCAGGTACACAGGCTGGGCTGGCGAGTCATTCGACATCACCAGCGCCTCGACCTGTGCATCAGGAGGGAAAATCTTGTCGCTCGACGAAATCACCCACAGCATCCTCGCTTTCAGGTGCGGAATGGCTGCCCGAGCGTCAAAGCGCTGCCCGGCCTTGCACAACGCGATGAGGGAATTCGGATCGAATCTTTGCGCCCAACTTCTGGCCATTGATTCGACCGCCTCATTGACTTCAGCGTCCGACATGCCGCGAGCCCGAAGCACCTCCGATATTCCGTAGTGACGAAGCGTATCGCCACGGATGCGCCCCAGGGTCTCGGAAATCCCGCCGTTCTCGTAAACCCAGCCTGAGTTCCACTTCGGGTCCGCGGTGAGCGAGTTCAAAAGTCGTTCCGGTGTGATTTGCTTCGGAAACTCAGGACCCGAGACTGCACGATGATCGCGTCCACCAACTCTGGGTGATCCATCGCCCACTGCAGGGCCTGTATCCCCCCATACGACGGCCCACCCACCGCCCTCAGCCGAGTAACGCCGAGCTTTTTCAGCAATACGTGTTGCGAGACCATGTCTGCCACGGAGTACTCGGGAAAATCTGGCCCCCAAGGCTTGCCCGTCGCCGGGTTAACCGTACTCGGCCCCGTGGATCCATAGCATGACCCCAGCATGTTCGGGCACACGACGAAGTACTTGTCAGTGTCGATCGCGGCGCCAGATCCGACCAAGTCGGACCAACTACCCTCGCCAGCGATGACGTCATTACGCTGAAACGTCGCCGGGCTGCTCGTGAATCCGTGGGTCAAGAGCACCGCGTTGTCCCCGGCCGCGTTGAGCGTTCCACGTGTGAGGTACGCCACTTCGACATCCCGCAGGACTTCGCCCCCGAGAGACGCAGATCGCCCACCTTCATCTTCTCAAATTCGTGTGCCATCAGTTCACCTGGACTCCAGCGTCTTTGACCACTTCCGGCCACTTGGCAAGTTCGTCCTGCACCCGCTTTCTGAGGTCGTCGGGCGTCCCACCTATGGGTGTCGAGGAAATTGCCATGAGGCTCGCAATCAGGGACGCGTCCTTTAAGGCTGTGTTTGCGGCTTCGTTCACCTGCCTGATGAAGGCGGCCGAAGTCTTCGCGGGAGCGAACAGGCCGCACCATGCGGTCACCGTGTAGCCAGGGAACCCTGCTTCGATCATGGTGGGCACATCTGGGAGCTTTGCTTCGCGGACGGGGGACGTCACTGCCAGTGCGTTCACCCTGTCGGTCTTGACGAACTCCACTGCAACGGGCGTGGACAGGAAGGCGTAGTCGACGCGGCCGGCGATAACCTCAAGGCCCGGGTTAGTCTTGATGGGTACGTGAAGCGACTTCATGCCCGCCATCTTGTCCAGGATCGCACCGGACAAGTGTGGAGTTGTGCCCTCGCCAGGAGAACCCATCGTGAGGTTCTCAGGCTTCTTGCGGCCCGCTGCCACGAGCTGTGCCATCGTCTTCAAACCGGATTGCTTGCTCGTGACAAGCACGTTCGACGAATAGGTAAGCGGGACAATTGGCTCAAAGTCCCGCACGGGGTCGTAAGGCAGGGTTTTATGCAAGCTTGAAAGAATCCCGTGAGTGGCCGCGAAACCAAAGAACAGCGTATTGCCGTCAGGAGCGCTGCGCGCGGCCACTTGCGCCGCGACGATGCCGCCCGCGCCGACACGGTTTTCCACAACGACGGGACGCTTGAGGAGAACCGCGAGCTTGCCAGCGAAGATGCGCGCCAGCAGGTCCAGTCCTTGTCCTGCCGCGCCAGGGACGATGATGCGCAGCGGCTGCGAATATTCTTGCGAGAAAGTGATCGACGAGGCCAGAGCCATCCCAAGGCCGAGTACGCCGGTCAGTGCCGTCCTCCGTTTCATCGCCATCGTGTCTCCTAGTGATTGATTTGACAGCAATGTAGAAGCTTCGACTGAGAAGCACAAAACGTATAATCAGAATGATTATGCGTCCAGCAACGAACAATCTTACTTTACGGCACCTTCGGGCATTTATGGCCGTTGCGCGCAATCGCTCGTTCGTGGCGGCAGCCAAAGAGTTGTTTGTCTCTCCTTCTGCACTGTCCGAAACGATTCGTCAGGTCGAAGAGGATTTGGATATCCGACTTCTCGATCGCACGACCCGCAGCGTCGAGCCGACTGCTGCCGGTGAGGAGTTCTATGCGGACATCGCAGCGGTCCTGGAGTCGCTCGATGCGTGCGTCGCCCGGATGGGCAATCTCCGGTCTGCGCGTCTTGGAAGGGTCCGGATCACCGGCGTGGCATCCGTCATGTCGAAGCTGGCTGCGCCATGCATCGCCCAGCTCCTGGGGACAAACCCGGGAATCTCTTTCGAGGTGGCCGCAGACGGGACGGAGAACATCATGTCGACGGTGCTGGCCGGTACCGCTGACATAGGGTTCGGTGTAGTTCCGGCGCATGTTCCTGCGGGCCTGCACGTTCTCCCGCTCTTGAAGGACAGGTACGTCCTTCTAGCAAGAAAAGACCACGAAGCACACCAACTCAAGCGAGTCACGTTGAAGTCGGTCGAAGGATGGACCTACGCCGCCATTTCATTCGGCGAAGAGACGGCGAGGTCATTCGACCAGTCGCTTCATCCGACCATCCAGGTGGATAACTTTGCAGCGCTCGTTCCACTTCTTGACGCTGGCGCTTGCGTCACCGTACTGCCGTACTTGGCTGCCGAATCAACGATGACCGAGAAGCTGGCGTTGAGAGCGATCGAGGCACCGGCGTATACCAGAAGCGTGTCGCTGATACGCCGAGAGAGTCGGTCGCTATCACCAGCTGCCCAGCTGCTCTGGGATCTTATGGTCTCCGCCGCACCGAAGCTCGTGACCCGCGGCACCCCGCCTGCCGGCAGACACCTGGTCCAAGTATTGACTTCCATGTCGTAATAACGCCCATGGCCCGTTCTAGGACGTGCCTGTAACCGACGCGCGATGCGATCCACGCGGTGTTCGAGGATCGCACCCACGAACTCGTGCGAGAACTCCAGCCCCTTCACACTGTGCGCCGTCAGGATCCGAACGGCATCGTCGCCCCAGCGCAGGTCGCGCGGTTTCAGCGTGCGAAGCGACTGGAACGCGATGTCGTGCACCCGCAGCGCCTCCTCCAGCGCTTCCATCGCGGCCTTGAATCGGAAGACCACCGCGATCTGTCCCAGCTTCACGCCCTCGGCGCGCGATTCGAAATGCACCCCGTGCGACGCCCTGACGAGCTTGCGCGTGTCCAGGCGCGCATGACCTCCTGCAGTTCGGCTTCACTCGCTTCCAGGGGCAAATAGACCTCGTCGAGAATTTCTCCGCCGTGCTGCTCGACCATCTCGCGCATGACGCGGTTCGACTCGCGCGGATAGATGCGGTCGGCACCCACGAGGAAGAAGCGCGAGCCCCTGTTCTTGAGCAGGTACGACCACCGGGGCTGGATCCGTCGATTCGGTCCGTCCGCGCGGATGATCAGAGGTCCTTGACCGGCACGTCCGGCATGCTCAGCGCCAGTTGCGCGATCCGGTCCTTGCGCATGAACACCACACCCGGATGCTGCTTCGCATAACGCAGGAAATCGCCCAGCACCTTCACGCGCGCCGGCGTGCCGCCGATGCGGTCGTGGGTCGAGATCGACATCATCCGGCGACGGTACCCCGCTTCTTCGTAGAGCTGGTCGAACTCGTCCTTCAGTTCCTGCCCGAAGGCCGACGCCGTGAGTGGCCCTTCGGCGCCGTAGCGCGCGATGTCGTTGTTGCGCAGCGTGTAGGGCACGATCGCAAAGGGCTTGCCGTTGACCATCGTGGTCATCGGCTGGTCGCTCGACAGGTCGTCGATGTGGTACGTGAAGCCCAGGCCTTGCAGCACGCTCAGCGTATTCGGCGTGCCGCGCAGCCAGAACGCGTTGAAGCCGACCGGGCGTGTGCCAGTGGCCTGTTCGATGGCCACGATGTTGGCTGCATAGGAGGCGCGCTCTTCGGCTTCGCTCAAGGTCCAGTGCGGTGTCCACGTCTGCCCATGCGCAGCGGCTTCATGGCCGCGAGAGACGATTTCGCGCGCAAGTGCCGGATTGCGCTCGACCGCTTGGCCGGTCATGTGCGATGTCACCTGCACGCCGTGCTTCTCCCACAGGTCGAGCATGCGCGGAATGCCCTCGCGCACGCCATAGTCGAACCAGGTGCGGGCCGGCAGATCGGGCACGTTCTCGGCGAGTGGCGGGAACGGCGCGCCGTTGTTGTGTTCGCTCTGTGCGCCGGCTTCGAACTGCATGGAGACGGAGAGCACGAGGCGGATGCCATCGGGCCAGAAGTTGCGGTTGGGTGCATGGGATGAAGTCATGGTGAACCTTTCGTCGAAGTGAAATGAAGGGGAAAAAGAAAGGGAAAAAATGCCGTGGTCCGTCTTTCAGCTCGTGGCCGTCACGAGCTCGACCACCGGGCCTTGGGGAATCGCAATGAAGAATTGACGCTCGCCCGTCTCGGGCACGACGGCCTCATGGAACGGCCAGTTGCCGTCAATGAGTCGTCGGCGGATCGCCTGCGCATCCGGGATGCGGAAGGCGACGTGATCGACCACGCCACCGCCCGGCCCGCGCTGCGCGCCCACCTGCTCTGCAAGCGCCGCACCGTTGTCGCGCAACGCCATGTGCACCGCCGCTTGCTCGCCCGCGTAAAGCCACCAGCCGGGAAAGCGAAAGGGTGGCCGGGGGCCAACACGCAGGCCGACCACGTCCGTGAGAAACGAGAGCGTCGGTTGCGCCTCGCTCACGACAAGCAGCACATGATCGAGCTGCGCAAACGCAGATGCCGTCATGTTCAGGCCACCAGCGCGCCGCTGTCGAGATCGATCACCGCGCCCGTGAGCGCGCGCGCCTGCATCGCGAACAGATAGCCTGCGGCGGTGTCGTCGTCGCTGGCAGCGAAGCCCACGGGCAACGTGCCGCCGAGCCTGTCGAACATGGCGGTGCGGCTTGCGTCGTCCATCAGCCGCCAGCTCGGCGTATTCACCGGGCCAGGGCTGATCGCGTACACGCGCAACGGGGCGAGCTCGCGCGCCAGTTGCCGGGCCGCGGCCTCCAGTGCCGCATTGACGGCTGTCTTCACGACCGCGTGGGGCGAGGGCTTGCGCGCCAGCACGCCGGAGGTGAAACCGATCGAGCCGCCCGGGCGCAGATGCTGCGCCGCGTGCTTGGCCGCGATGAGGCTGCCAGTCAGCTTGACGTCGAAGGCGTCGCGCATCACGGCGACGTCGAGTGCGCGCAGCGGTGAAGATCCGATCAACGCGCCCGCCGTCACCACAAGGTGGTCGAGCGCGCCGATGCGCTCGAAGAAGGCGGCGACCTCGTCTTCACGCGTGATGTCGAGGGTTGCTGTCTCGAGGCCGGGATTGGGCGCCGCAGCAGCGGCAAGCCGTTCGGCATCGCGTCCGCCGACGATGACGCGAGCACCGAGCCGCAGCGCACCGCGCGCAACGGCCAGGCCGATGCCCGAGCTGCCGCCGATCACGACCACGGTTTGATTGGAAAGGGACATGAGAATGACTCCTTGAAAAATGGGCGGACGGGGCGATCAGGGATGCACGGCGCCGAGCTGCTGCAGCAGCGTCAGGTTGTCTTCGAGGTGCCAGTTCTCGGCGATCCGGCCGTTGGCGACGCGGTAGATGTCCGTTGCGATGAAGTCCACGGGCTGGCCATCGCCGGCCTTGCCCTGGAAGCTGCCGGTGTAGTGGCCGGTGAAGCGCAGGCGTCCCACCACGCGGTCACCGACGAGCATCATTTCCTGCACCTCGAGCTTCAGGTCCGGCACAGCGGCGCGGAAGTTCTTCGAAGCGAACAGCGGCCCGTCCAGCCCCTGTGGTCTTCCCGGCGGCAGAGTGCGGTCGATGAACTCGGGCGACAGGGCGAGCCGCGCGAAGCTTTCGTCGCCGGTGTTCCAGAAAGCGAAATAGCGGCGTGCCGCCAGCGTCATCGCGGCGCTTTGTGCCTTGCCGATGGAGCGGTCCGCGACCGTGTGGTCCGCTTCAGGCAAGGACGTGCTTGCCTGCGCAAATGCAAGGCCCGGCAGCGCGAGGGCCATGGAGGCGGCGACAGCGAGGCTGCGGCCGAACGGCTGAATTGCAAACATCATCAAACTCCTTTGTGGCCGGAATGGTCACGACAGGGTTGACTTTCCATCTTTCTCGAATTCGTGAAAATGGCATAAATTGCCAAACCATCTATTCTCGAAAGTTGAAGATATGCCAGAGCTCGCCGACATGCGGCTTTTCGTGCAGACAGTGGCGACGGGCAGCCTCTCCGCCGCGGGGCGGGAACTGGGGTTTTCGCCGGCCGTTGGGAGCAAGCGCCTCGCGCGGCTCGAAGCGGCGCTGGGCACGCGGCTCTTGCAGCGCAGTTCCCGGCGGTTGTCGCTGACCGACGAGGGCGCCATCTATTTCGAGCGCTGCCAGGCCATCCTGGCGGATGTGGAAGAGGCGGAAGCGGCGATCGGCCGAGGCTCCCTCGGACCGCGCGGTGTCCTGCGCGTGTCCTCGCCGGTGGCACTGGGGCGGCGCTGGATCGGCCCTGTGATGGCGCGCTTCGCACTCGACAACCCCGGGGTGTCCGTGCACCTGTCGCTGTCGGATTCGGTGGTGGACCTGATCGAAGGCGGCTTCGACTGTGCCGTGCGCATCGGCGGCGCCGAGGATTCGCGCCTGGTGGTGCGAACGCTGGCGCCAAACCGGCGCGTGGTGTGCTCGGCGCCGGCCTACCTCGCGGATCGCGAGCCGCCACGTACGCCGGCAGACCTGTCGACCCACGACTGCATCGTCATGACCCACAACCTCTCCGGAAACGCGGATTGGCGCTTCCGGCCAGTGAGCAGCCCCGCCAGCGCATGGACCACCGTGCGCATCCGCGGCCGCATGGTTGCCGACAACGGCGAGCAGGCGCATGACTGGGCACTTGCCGGACTCGGACTGGTTCGGCGCTCCATCTGGGATGTGATGACCGAGCTGGGTGATGGACGACTGGTCGAAGTCCTGCCGGAATGGACCGGCGAAAGCAGCCCGATCCAGGTCGTCTACACATCGCGTCGCTTCCTGCCCACCCGGACCCGACAGTTCATCGATTTGCTGGTGTCGCAGTTCGCCTCGCAGCCGGAGCCTTGAACGAAGGCCAGCGCCACCGGAAATACCGATGCGGCCGGTCGGGGTCGGCGCTCAGCCGTATGTCTTGCTGGGCACCTGCGGCATCGACAGCGCCCAACGCGCGATCTGGTCCTTGCGCACGAAGGCCACGCCGGCGTGCTTCTTCGCATAGGCAAGGAATTCCCCCAGCACCTTCACGCGAGCTGGCGTACCCCCGATGCGGTCATGGGTCGAGACCGACATCATCCGGCGGCGGCTCGCGGACTCGAGATAGAGCTGATCGAACTCGTCCTTCAACTCCTGGCCGAAGGCCGAGGCCGTGAGCGGCCCCTCGGCGCCGAACCGGCCGATGTCGTTCATGCGCAGCGTGTAGGGCACGATCGCGAAGGGCTTGCCGTTGATGGGTGTCGTCATGGGTTCATCGCTCGACAGATCGTCGATGTGGTACGTGAAGCCCAGACTTTGAAGAATCTCCAGGGTCTTTGGCGTGCCGCGCAGCCAGAACGCGTTGAAGCCGACCGGGCGCGTGCCGGTAGCCTTCAGCACGGCATCGACATTGGCCTGGTAAGAAGCGCGCTCTTCTTCGGGCGACATGGTCCAGTGCGGCGTCCAGGTCTGGCCATGCGCCGCTGCCTCGTGACCGCGCGCGACGATCTCCTTGGCGAGCGTTGGATTGCGCTCGACCGCTTGGCCGGTCATGTGAGAGGTGACCTTGACCCCGTGCCTGTCCCACAAGTCCAGCAGGCGCGGGATGCCTTCCCGCACACCGTACTCGAACCAGGTGCGTGCGGGCAGATCCGGATACTTCTCGTCCATGGCAGGGAAAGGCGAGCCGTTGTTGTGCTCGCTCTGCGCGCCGGACTCGAACTGCATCGACACCGACATCACCATCCGGATGCCGTCCGGCCAGAACTTTCCCTTGGCTGCGGACATCGCGGGCGCCGCGGTGGCACCTGTCGCCTGCGTGCCCAACAAACCGGTGCCAGCGGCAGCCGCCACCATTGCCGCACCGCGCAACACAGCACGCCTGGAATTTCCGGTCCCAGTGGCATCGCCTGAAATCTTCTCGGTCATGAAAGTCTCCTTGGATAGTTGGTCGACATGGATCGGCGGAAATGAGAGCTGCCGTATAGGCGGTCAGGGCGAGGGCGAAACCGGCGCATTCCATTGCCATTTCGCATAGTCATCCCTGCGAGTGGCCTGCATGAAAACGCAGCACTGGACCCAGTGCACCGGCTGCAGCGCGCGCACAGCGCCTTCGAGGTGTGCCATCACCCGCTCTGTCATGGCGCGTTGCATGTCGGGCGGCCGTGGATTGGTGATGATCAAGGTCGCCACCAGTTGCTGCGCACCGTGATCCTGACCCGCCAACGCATCGGCACAGACCAAGACGCGCGTCTTCAGGTCATCGAGGGCGGCCCACTTGGCAGCAGCCAGGTCAAGGTGAATGTCGTGGGCCAGTTGTTTCCAGTCCAGCGCGGCGGCCAGTTCGGCGCTGACTTCGATGCGAAGGTGTGGCATCAGTCGAGCTTTATTCCGCGATCGCGAATCAACTTGCCCCAGCGCGCGCGTTCCGATTCGATCAAGCGGGCAAAGGCCTGGGGAGAGCTGTCGACTTTCTGCGACCCCAGATCGGCCAGGCGCGTCTGCATGAGCGGATCGGCCAGGGCACGGCGCATCTGCTCCGACAGCCAGGCCACGCGATCGGCCGGCGTCGCGGCGGGCGCAAGAAAACCGTACCAGCCACCAATGTCGGCGTCGATGCCGGACTCCTTGAGCGTCGGCACCTGCGGCAGACCCGCGATGCGCTCGCGGGTCGTGACGGCCACGGCCTTCAGCCGTCCCGACTTGATGTGCTGCAGCACCGCCGGCGAAGCCTCGAACAGCAACTGCACCTGACCGCCCATCACGTCATTCAGCGCGGGGCCGGACCCTCGGTACGGAACATGCACGACGCTCGTTCCGGTGAGCTGCTTGAACAGCTCCCCCGCAAGATGCTGCGGCGTGCCGTTGCCGGCCGAGGCATACGAATACTTCCCGGGGTTTGCGCGCAGCAGCTTGACGGCGTCGGCCGGCGTGTCGGCGGGAAACGAAGGATGCGCCACCATGATCAGGGGCACCACCGCGGCCAGCGCCAGCGGCGTGAAGTCCCGCGCGGGATTGAAGCCCAGCTTGGGATACAGGGCCTCGTTGGCGCTCAAGGGGCCCAGCGCACCGAGGAGCAAGGTGTAGCCGTCGGCGTCGCCGCGCGCCACGACTTCGGTCCCGATGTTGCCGCCCGCGCCGCCCCGGTTGTCCACCAGCACTGTCGCGCCGCTCGTGGTTTGCAGCGCGGTGGCCATCAGGCGGGAGATCGCATCCGTGGTTGCGCCGGGCGGATAGGGACAGACGATACGGATCGGCTTGGCGGGAAAGCCCTGCGCAAGCGCGGTCGTCCACGCGCTGCTGGCGGCTGCCAGTGCTCCAATTCTTTGGATGAGTTGTCGTCGTGTCTGCATGATTTTTGGAGGTCTTCTTGGGTAAAGCCCAATGTCATCGATAGGGGGAAATTGATCCAATCGGTTATTGGCCCCCTATAAATCGGAAAAACCTATCGATATGTCCCGACAACTGCGCGACCCGCTCGAGCTCGTCTCGCTGCGCCAACTGCGTTACTTCAACGCCGTCATACGGGCGGACAGCTTCAGCATGGCCGCGCGCGACTGCTCGATCTCGCAGCCGGCGCTGTCGGAGCAGATTGCCGCCTTCGAAGCGGCCCTGGGCCTTCGCCTCTTCGACCGCGTGGGCAGGCGCGCCATACCCACGCATCAGGCGATGCAGTTGCACCGGCGCATCACCGCGAGCATGGGAGACCTGCAGGCGGCATTGCGCGCGGGGAGCGATCGCTCGGTTGCCGTCTCAGGGACCGTGCGTATCGGACTCGCGCAGTCCTACGGCAATTGCTGGGTTGCGCCGGTCGTTCATGCGGCGCAGGCGCGCTGGCCCGAGCTTTCCATCTCGATGTCGCGTCGCACGGCGCCGGCACTGGCTGAAGGGGTCGCGCGCGGAGATCTGGATTTCGCGGTCACTTTCGATGCGTCGGACCGATCGGACATGGACGTCCAGGCATGTTTCACCGAGCCGTACGTCGCGGTGCGCTCGGGCAGGCGACGGCGCCCCATGACGCTGTCGGAACTGGCTGGCGAGCGCCTGGCACTGCTGCCGACCGAGTACGCCATGCGACGCCGGATCGAAAGCCTGTTTGCGGCACAGAACCTCAAGCCGCAGGTGCATTTCGAATCCGATGCACAAGAAGACCTGGTGCACGCCGCGCGTCATCACGGCATGACGGCGGTGGTGAATGCCGCCACGGCATTGAGCCTGAACGTGCGCGGCGCCATCACCATCGATGCGCCCGCGCTGGCGCGCAGGGCTTGCCTGATCCGTTCGCTCAACCGGTATCACACGCGGGCAGCGATCTTTGTCTGGGAGGCGATGCGCACTGCGGCCACCGACCTCCAAGCCCGGATCGAGGCATATCTACCAGGCGCGCAAACCGACGTGGCCGGGATCTGACCAGCAGACGCGCTCGGCCCTTGCCACCATGCGCGATGCGCCGCTCAGCCGGCGTTGTCGCGCTGTTCCAGGAGCCAATTCCGAAACGCCGTGACCGGTGGCAGCGAGAGCTTCTCCGGAGGAACGAACAAGTAGTAGCCGGCGTTCGTCTTCAAGGGCAGATCGAAGGCCGTTTCGAGCACCCCGCTGCGAAGCTCGTCTTCGACAAGAAACGTTGGAAGCAACCCTACGCCGATGCCGGATGCAACTGCCTGGATCAGATGCGAGGTCAGCTCGAACTGAGGGCCGAGTCTCATCTTGCTCACGGGCAGTCCCTGCGCCGAGAACCAATCCTTCCAGACATACGGGCGGGCGGCGACCACCAGCAGCAAGTGCTGCGAGATGTCCGCCGGCGACATCATGGGATGCGCCCTTCGCAGCGCCGGACTGATCACGGGGACCACGACCTCGTCGATCAGGTGGTGCGAGAGCAGCCCCGGCCAGACACCGTCGCCCACGCCGATCACCGCATCGATGCCCGCGAGCTCGAGATCGAACTGCTTCAGCCGCGAATGGATGTGCACGAGGATGCCCGGGTGAGTGCCGTAGAACGATTTCATCCTCGGCATGAGCCACTTCGCAGTGAATGCAGGCAGGGAGGCGAGATGCAATGAACCGCCACCCGTCCGGTACGCAATGGCCTGCAATGACGCGCTGCTGATGCGTTGCAACGCGCCACTGACCTCCCTCTGATACATCGCGCCAGTGTCTGTCAGCGCGATCTTCCGGCCTTCACGACGGAAGAGCGGAATTTCCAGCAGTTCTTCAAGCGCCTGCACCTGTCGGCTCACTGCGCTTTGCGTCAACGACAGTTCGACCGCGGCGCGAGTGAAGCTGAGATGGCGCGCAGCGGCCTCGAAGGCCACCAGCAACGACATGGATGGTGTGAGGCGTCTCGGGTTCATTCAGGAAACTCATGCATTAGCTGCAGAACATACGTTTTTCCTCGGCGCGGGTAAAGGGGAAACTCATCGGCAATCCGACACAGGGGCAGTCAATTCATTCAATCCATGAATGCTGACCGACAAAGGAACCCGATGAAACGAAGCCGACGAACCATCTTTTTTCTGGTGACCCTCGTTCCTGGCCCGATGGGAGGCCAGGCCGACATGCCGATGACGACGGCGCTCGTCCAGGCGCAGCGTGCCCTGCTCGACGAGTGACACAGATGTCTCATCTTCAACAAGACTGGAGCGCGCTCGAAAGCGAGTTGTCCGTCTCGCTCGGCGCCTCGGTGCGCTTCGATGACGGACATCGGGCGGTGTATGCCTCCGATGCATCCAATTACCGCCAAGTGCCCATCGGGGTGGTGGTACCCAGGTCGGTCGACGACTTCATCAAGGGCGTGGAGATCTGCCGCCGGCACAACGCGCCAGTGCTCATGCGTGGTGGGGGCACCTCCATGAACGGACAGACCGTCAATGTCGCCGTAGTGTTCGACATGTCGGCCTTCTGCGATGAGATTCTTTCACTCGATCCGGTCGCCGGTACCGCGCTGGTGGAGCCTGGTGTGGTCTGCGACAAGCTCATCGGCGCCGCGGAGAAATACGGACTGACTTTCGCGCCCGATCCTTCGACCCACAGTCGCTGCACGCTGGGCGGAATGATCGCGAACAACTCTTGTGGGCCGCACTCCGTGATGGCCGGCAAGACGCTGGAGAACATCGAGGCGCTGGAGGTCATGACTTATGACGGAGCGCGGTTCTGGACCGGCCCCACGCCAGAAGACGAACTGTCCCGGATCATCGCCGCCGGCGGACGCCAGGGCGAGATCTACGCGAAGCTGCGCGACTTGCGCGACCGCTACGCCGACTTGATCCGCGGCAAGTTCCCGGACATCAAGCGCCGCGTTTCCGGCTACAACCTTGACCAGTTGCTGCCCGAGAACGGCTTCAACGTGGCGCGTGCGCTGGTCGGTACCGAGGGCACGTGTGCGCTCACGCTGCGCGCCAAGGTACGGCTGGTGCAAAGTCCACCGAACCGCGTGGTGCTGGTGCTCGGTTTTCCGGACATTTACCTGGCCGCCGACGCCGTCCCGGAATACCAGCGCTTCTCCCCCATTGCCATCGAAGGCCTGGATCGCGCCATCATTCGCGGGCTGCAGGCGCGAAACCTCGCGCAAGCCGAGATCGATCTGCTGCCCGAGGGCGACGCGTGGGTGATGGTTGAATTCGGTGCGAACTCGCTGGAGGACGCTACCGCGCAGGCAGACAAGGCAGCCGCCTATTTCAGGGAGCGCCCCACGGGGCCGCGCCCTTCGAGCTGGGTCATCACCGACCCTGCGATGCAACGGCGCATGTGGTCGATCCGCGAGAACGGGGCCTCGGCCACGCAGTTGTCGATCGATCCCTCCATTCCAGACCCCCAGGTCGGATGGGAGGACGCTGCTGTCGATCCATTGCGGCTGGGCGACTATCTTCGATCGTTCCAGGCCCTGGTCGACCGCTACGGCTACCAGACCTCCTTGTTCGGTCATTTCGGCGACGGTTGCGTGCATGCGCGCATTACCTTCGACCTTCGCACCGTCGAAGGGGTTGCGCGGTTCCGCGCCTTCATCCGCGAGGCCGCGCAACTCGTCGTCGATTGCGGCGGATCGCTCACTGGCGAGCATGGCGACGGGCAGGCCAAGGCCGAATTCCTGCCGATCATGTTCGGGGAGGAACTCATGGAGGCCCTGCGTGAATTCAAGCGCATCTGGGATCCGCTGAACCGGCTCAACCCCGGCAAGGTGGTCGATGCCTACCGTGTCGACGACAACCTTCGCATGGGGCCGCAGTACAAGGTGGTCAAGCTCCACACGCGCATGGACTTTCGCAGCGCGGAAGGCGACGGCTTCCAGCGGGCCGTGGAGCACTGCGTCGGCATGGGGCGCTGCCGCAGCACGCAGGCCAGCACCATGTGCCCGAGCTACAGGGCCACGAAGGAAGAGCGTTTCTCGACGCGCGGGCGTCACGGCTGTTCTGGGAAATGTTGCAGGGCGACGTCGTCAAGGACGGCTGGAACAGCGAGCCGCTGAAGGAAGCCCTGGACACCTGCCTCGCATGCAAGGGCTGCAAGAGCGACTGCCCGACACACACCGACATGGCGTCGTACAAGGCCGAGTTCCTGTCCCACTACTACGAGAAGAACACGCGCCCGCGCCAAGCGTTGACCATGGGGCGCATCGGGGACTGGGCGCCGCTGGCTGGCAAGCTGCCCTGGCTGGCGAACCTGATGACACAGACCCCGGGCCTGTCGTCTATCGCCAAGCGCATGGGTGGCGTCGCCGCGGATCGCGACATGCCGAAGTTCGCGGCCAAGACGTTTCGCCAACTCGCGAAGAAGACCGCCACCAAGCCTTCGGGCAATCCCAAGGTCATTCTCTGGGTGGACACTTTCTGCGAGCACTTCCATCCCGAAGTGGCGAGCGCCGCCGTCGAGGTTCTGGGGCACGCCGGGTTCGAGGCGGTACTTCCGGCCACGCCTCTGTGTTGTGGTCGGCCGCTATACGATTTCGGCTACCTGGACCTCGCGCGCGAGAAGCTGCGCAAGACGCTCGAGGTGATCGGACAGCAGATGGACGAAGTCAATGGCGGCCCCCTCGCGGTGGTCGGGCTAGAGCCGGGATGCATGTCGGTCTTCAAGGACGAATTGCTCAAGATGTTCCCGGAGGATGCTCGGGCCAAACGACTCGCCGCCAGCGTCTCGTTGCTGGGCGATTTTCTTCATGAACACGGCTACAAGCCTGCGCGCATGGAGATCGATGTGCTGGTGCATGCGCACTGCCATCAGAAATCCTTGTTCGGAACGAAGGGGGACATTGCCCTTCTGAAGGCGATGGGCGCGCGAGCGGTTCATCTGGACAGCGGGTGCTGCGGCATGGCCGGTTCTTTCGGGTTCAACCCGGCGCACGTCGAGATTTCGAAGGCCGTCGGGGAGCTTGTGCTGCTGCCGGCGGTCCGCGCCGTCAGTGCCGACACCGTCATCCTCACAAACGGCTTCAGCTGCCGAGAGCAAATCAGGCAGGGCACGGGCCGCGAGGTCCAGCACCTTGCCGAATTCCTCCAGATGGCGCATCGACGAAGCGCCGCCGAGACGCCAATCATTTGAAACGAAGGCTGAACCCAACCATGACCAACAAGATCCGCGGCGTACTCGCGCCAGTGCTGACTCCCTTCAATGCATCGCTTGAAGCCGACGTAGCGCGTTTCATCGCGCACTGCCGCTGGCTCGTCGACAACAGCGCCGGCCTTGCAATCTTCGGAACCAATTCCGAGGCTGCATCGATCACCACGCCCGAACGCATCGCATTGACCGACGCCTTGCTCGAAGCAGGCATACCCGCAGGCAGGATGATGCCGGGCACAGGCGCGTGCGCACTGCCCGACGCCGTCGAGCTTTCGCGGCACGCCAGCAAGGCCGGCGCCGCCGGCTTGCTGACGCTGCCGCCCTTCTTCTTCAAGGGTGTGTCCGAGGACGGCGTGTTCGCCTACTACGCGGAGATCATCGAGCGCGTGGGCGCTGGTTGCGCACCGATCTACCTGTATCACATTCCCCAGTTCACGCACGTTCCGATCACGCTCACGTTGATCGAGCGGCTGCTCCAGCGTTACCCCACCGTGATTGCCGGCGCGAAGGATTCAGCCGGTGACTGGCGCCATACCAAGGCCATGATCGACACCTTCGCGGCGGATGGTTTTGATGTCTTTCCGGCCAGCGAATCGTTTCTCTCGGCGGCCATGCCCATAGGCGCCGCCGGCTGCATCAGTGCCACCGTCAACATGAACCCCGCGGGCATCCACCGGATGTTCGAAGGCTGGAACAGCACGGAAGCCCCCGGCCTGCAGGCAACGTCGATGCGGTTCGCCAAGTGTTCCAAGGCAGCTACATGATTCCGGCGATGAAGCATGCCGTCGCCAGTTGGTCTGGCGATGCGCAATGGCGCAAGGTACGCCCTCCGCTGACCGAACTCGACAAGGCCACCGGCGACAAGGTCATTGCAGACCTGAACGCCATCGGGTTCGACATGCCGGGCTACCCGAATCCCTGATCCCTCCAGCAGGGCAACACAACGCCCGCGGCCCGACACACCCGGATCACCGGGCCGTGGATCGCTCAATGCGAACCGACTGCCAACGCGCTGCCGCTGCTGACAAAGTCTTTCGTGTACGCGCTGGGTGTCTTGCCGGTGAATGAAGTGAACGCGAGCGTGAATGCCGCCACGCTGTTGAAGCCGACTTCCAGTGCCGTCTGGGTCACGGACAGTCGCTTGAGGGTCAACAGCTCGATGGCTCGCGCCATGCGCAACTCCTTGAGAAACCGGCGCCAACTCATGCCGAGTTCATCCTGGAAATACCGCCGCAAGGTGCGCACGGAGGTGCCAGCGGCTTCGGCCGCGAGTTCGATCGTCACGGATTCGAGTCGCGTTCGGCTGTAGGCGATGGCGCGCTTCAGTTCGATGGACTCGCCGAACGGAATCCACATCATCCGCGAGCACTGGAACCATTCCTTGCAGAGCAGGCCAAGGGCGTTGAAGTAGGCATTGGCAACCGGGTCGTCACTGGCGCGGTCCCGCCCCCAACGAAGCGCATAGCCGAGCATTTCCTTGGCGAGGCTGTTGGTCGGCGCTGCCCAACATCCCTCGTGCTCCCAGACGGTGTGCTGCTCGCTCAGATGCACCACGCCAACCACCGCGTCGGCGCTCGTGCAGATGCGATACGGCCTGCCGTGCGGCACAAAGATCATGTGTGCAGGCAGCAGCGTCCACTGGCCGTGCGGTCCTTCGATTTTCACGGAGCCCTGCTCGATGCAGAGGATCTTGTTCTTGGGATCCCCCAGCGAGCCAAACCGGTGCTTGCCTGGCTTCAGCTTCTCCATGCACTCCGCAAATTCGTGGGTGCACTTGAACGGATTACCAGGCTCGTCCTTCGGCATTTGCCAGTCGGCCCGGGCGCAGTCAGCAGTCATTGCGATCGTCTCCAGCGCGTTTCACTCGCGCGGTTAGTGGCCGAATTTCGATGATTGAGTGGCCGTTTTTAGATTGAAGCCTCTGCGGGCATCGCCGAATAATACAAAAAATAAAAATACCGGGCGAAAGCACTGAATTCGGCCAAAGAGCCTTCAACGGACTGAGACATGACCACACCCCGACCCCGCGAAAGGGATCACGCCCTTTCGCGATCCGCACCCATCCTCGCGGTGCAGAACATCCACAAGAATTTCAACGGCGTGCCGGTGCTCAAGGGCATCAGCTTCGACGTCCATCCGGGCGAGATCGTCGCGCTCCTGGGGGAGAACGGCGCCGGCAAATCGACTTTGATCAAGATCCTTGCCGGTGTTCACGCGCCCTCTTCCGGCCATCTGCTGTTCCGGGGCGAACCGATCGATGCGCGGGCCATGCACGGCCGGATCGCGTTCGTTCACCAGGACCTGGGACTGGTCGACTGGATGACGGTCGCGGAGAACATCGCGCTCGCGACGACGTTCAGCAAGCGGCACGGTCTGATCGCATGGGGGCAAGTCCGAGAACGGGCGCGCGAAGCGCTGGCACTGGTGGGTGGAGACATCGACCCCGATCAGCGCGTGGCGTCACTGTCCCGGGCTGAGCGATCGCTCGTCGCCATTGCGCGCGGCCTGTCGAGTCGCGCCGATCTGATGGTGCTCGACGAGCCGACCGCAAGCCTGCCGGAGAGCGAGGTGCAGCAGCTGCACGAGGTATTGCGCAAGCTGCGGGCGCAGGGCGTTGCCATGATCTACGTGTCGCACCGGCTCGACGAAGTGTTCGCATTGTCGGACCGGATCGTGGTGCTGCGCGACGGCAGCCGGGTGGCCGAGCAGGCCACCGCCGCGACGCAACCTGCCGAACTGATCCGCCACATCGTCGGCAGGGAACCCGACTCCGTTTTCGTGCGGCCACCGACAACGGCTGTCGCTCCCATCGCGCTGTCGGTGCGCCGCCTGTGCACGGACGATGCGGGTCCGTTGAACTTCGACGTGCGGCGCGGCGAGATCCTGGGTCTGGTCGGGTTGCGCGGCGCGGGCCACGACAACGTGGGCAAGGCGCTGTTCGGCGCGCAGGCGATCCTGTCCGGCACGGTGCTGCTCGACGGCCAGCGCGCCGACCTTTCCACGCCGAGCGCCGCGTTGCGCAGCGGCCTGTGCCTCGTCGCGGGCGACCGCTACGGCGAGTCCATTGCGCCGGGACTCAATATCCGCGAGAACCTCTTCCTGAATCCGAAGGCGACGGGTCGCACGCCGTTCGCGTTGCGTTCGGCGGCGAGCGAGGCCGACGAAGCGCTGGAGTTGGGGCGGCGCGTCGCGCTCAGGCCCAACGATCCCAACGCACTGATCGAAACTCTGTCAGGCGGCAACCAGCAGAAGGTGGTGATCGCGCGATGGCTGCGCATCGGAGCGCAAGTGCTCGTGCTCGAGGACCCGACCGCCGGTGTCGACATCGGCGCCAAAGCCGAGATCTACCGATTGCTGGGCGATGCCGTGCGCACCGGCATGGCCGTCATTCTGATTTCGTCGGACTTCGAGGAAACCGCGCAGATCTGTCATCGCGCGCTGGTGTTTCGCAACGGAACCATCGCGCGCGAGCTGCCGCTCGAGCAACTGAGCGTTTCAGAGCTGCTGCATTGCGCGTCGCTCGACCACGTCGACGCGCCATCCGCCCCCATTCATTGAACGCTTTCAGGCAACACCATGCAATCACTCAAATCCAACGCGCTCGAGCCGACGCGCCGCGAGCTGGCAGCCCTTTCTCCCTTCTCGCGCTTCATGCGACTGCTCCCCGTGTTCGGCTTGCCGATCCTTACGCTCCTGCTGATCGTCGTGTTCTCGGTGACGCTGCCGGACACCTTCCCGACCCTGCTCAATGCGCGCTCCATCACCGGCGACAAATCCATCATCGCCATTCTTGCGCTCGCCGCCATGATTCCCATGGCCACGGGTCGCATCGACCTGACCGTGGGTTACGGCATCGTGATGTGGCATATCCTGGCCATCAGCCTGCAGACCATGTACGGCTTCGACTGGCCTGTCGCCGTGCTGGTTGTGCTCGTGCTCGGCGCGTTGCTGGGGCTGGTCAATGGCCTGCTCGTGGAGATCGCACAGATCGACTCGTTCATTGCGACGCTCGGCACCGGCACGGTGCTGTACGCGCTTGCCATGTGGCACACCGGAGGCAGGCAGGTGATCGGCGCGCTGCCGGACCCGTTCACCTCGATATTCTCAACCTCGCTCTTCGGCCTGCCGATTGCGACGACCTATGTGCTCGTCCTCGCGATCGTGTTGTGGATTGCGGCCGACTACCTTCCGATCGGCCGCTACTTCTACGCGATCGGGGCCAATCCACGGGCCGCCGCGCTCAACGGCATTCCGACGCGGCGCTACGTGATCCTGGCGTTCGTCGGCTCGGGTGTGATGACAGCATTCGCCGGCGTGGTGCTCGCCGCAAAGCTGCGCATCGGTCAGGCGAGCGTCGGTCTCGACTATCTGCTGCCCGCGCTCGTCGGCGCCTTCCTCGGCTCGACCACCATCAAGCCCGGCCGCGTCAATGTCTGGGGCACGGTGTTCGGCGTGTCGATCCTGGCCGTCGGCATTGCGGGCATCCAGCAGATGGGCGGCGACTTCTACGTCGAGCCGCTCTTCAATGGCGCCACGCTTCTTGTCGCGATCGGCATCGCCGGATACGCCCAGCGCCGCCGGCGCAGCCCGCGCAGGAGCGCGGCAGCAAGCCCTCCCATCGCACCGCAGACCGCGAAGGACAGCTGACGCTTCCGCGCGTCGGCCCTGTGCCTGAGATCAATCAATCCCCAAACCAAAGCAAGACCGGAGACATCATGAAACGTGCCCATATTCTCTCTGCTGCCGCCATTCTGTTGGCCTGCTTGTCAGCAGACATTCATGCCGCGGACGACATCGTCGCGCAGGCCAAGGCCTACACAGCGCAGGCCACACGGTCCAGCCTGCCATGGTCCGGCCCCACCACGGGACCCGCGGCTCAACAGGGCAAGACCATCGTTTTCGTGTCCGCGGATCAACGGGACAGCGGCCCTCGTGGCGTCGCACAGGCGGTTCAGCAAGCGGCGAAAGCCATTGGATGGACCTACCGGATCATTGACGGTCAAGGCTCGATCTCCGGCCGCTCTGCCGCCTTGAACCAGGCCATCGCACTGAAACCGAATGGCATCGTGCTGGGCAGCGTCGACGCGAAGGAGCAGTCGGCGCTGATCCAGCAGGCCGCATCGAGCGGCATCAAGATCGTGGGCTGGCATTCGTCGGCCAAGCCAGGGCCGGCGTCTCAACAAGGCATCTTCACCAACCTGACCACGGACCCGCTCGACGTCGCGAAGGCTGCGGTGATGTATGTGATTGCGGCTTCGAACGGCAAGGCCGGCGTGGTCATCCTCACCGACTCGACCTACGAGGTCGCCACGGCCAAGGCCGATGCGATGGCCGCATTGGTGAAGCAGTGCGCGAGCTGCCAGTTGCTGAAGGTCGAGGACACGCCGTTGTCGGATACCGCGACGCGCATTCCGCAGTTGTCGGCCACCTTGCTTCAGCGCTACGGAGCGAAGTGGACGTGGACGCTGACCATCAATGACATGCCGTTCGACTTCATGGCGCCCACCCTGCAGCAAGCGGGCTACAAGGGAACAGGACCATTGCTCGGCGTGTCGGCCGGCAACGGCAGCGAGTCCGCCTTTCAGCGCATCCGCAACAACGACTACCAGGTCGCCACCGTGGCGGAACCCGTTTCGCAGCAAGGCTGGCAGGCCGTCGACGAGCTGAATCGCGCATTCGCGGGTGCTCCCGCGACCAGCTACACGTCGCCCGTGCATCTCGTCACGAACGCCAACATCGGCACAGAGGGCGGCAAGGACAACGTCTACGACCCGGACAACAACTACCGCGACATCTACCGCCAGATCTGGAAGACGAAGTAAGCGTCTTCACGCGAAGGTCGTCGGGAATCCAGTTCATTCCCGAGACATGCAGCAAACACCTCCCATCAAAACTCGCAGATGACACAGACACCAGCCATGACACCCGACTTCGCGCGCAACATGCGGCTCATCGGACACAGCGACCAAGGGGGGCGCGCTGACGGCGTGCAATTGATGGTCGACCGCGGATACGCGTACATCGGGCACATGTTCTCGAAGGGGTTCAGCGTGGTCGATGTCCGCGATCCGGCCCGCCCCGCCGCGGTCGCCTATGTGCCCGCGCCACCCAACACCTGGAACATCCACCTGCAGACGCATGATGACTTGCTGCTGGTGATCAACGCCAAGGACATGTTCGCGGCCACCGAGTTCCAGGACGAGCGCGAGTACTACCAAGGCGCACTCGGGCGCAAGGTGGGCACCGCACAGGCCGCGGCGAGCAACACCAGGAACTGGCGCGCCGGCCTCGCCGTCTACGACATCTCGAAGGGCGACAGCCCGCGAGAGATCGGTTTCATGCCGATCGAAGGCGGGGGCGTACACAGGGTCTGGTACGTGGGCGGCCGCTGGGCCTATGCATCGGCATTGATCGACGGCTTCTCCGACTACGTGTTCATCACCATCGACATGTCGGATCCGACACACCCGCGCGAGGCCGGCCGGTTCTGGCTGCCCGGCATGAACGTGGCCGCTGGCGAAACACCGCCGTGGGACGCATCCCGGCGCAATGGCCTGCATCACCCGATCGTGCATGGCGACATTGCGTACTGCGCCTGGCGCGACGCGGGCCTGGTGGTGCTCGACGTGGCAGACCGCGCGCAGCCGCGCTTGCTCGCGCACCGCAACTGGTCACCGCCCTTCGGCGGTGGCACGCACAACTGCCTCCCCTTGCCGGATCGCGACCTGCTCGTGGTATTGGACGAAGCCGTGCTCGATCACCAGGAAGACGGCGAGAAGCCTATCTGGATGTTCGACGTGCGCGAGCCGTCGAACCCCGTGAGCATCTCCACTTTCCCTAGCCCTTCGGAATCGGACTTCAAGCGCAAGGCTGGGCATTTTGGTCCCCACAACCTTCACGAGAACCGGCCCGGCAGCTTCGTGAGTTCGGACCTGATCTTCACGACGTACCAGAACGCCGGTGTGCGCGTTTTCGATATTCGAGACCCTTTCCGGCCGAACGAAGTCGGCGCGTTCGTTCCGCCGCAACCGGATCGGCTGATGGACCGTCGGCCCAACCGGCCGAAGGTGATCCAGTCGTGTGACGTGTTCGTGGACGCTGGTGGGCTGGTTTACTCGACGGATTACAACGGGGGGCTCTGCATTCTCGAATTCGGAGGATTGCGCTAGGTGCTGTGGCAGCCATTTCCTCGCTCTGCCCTTCCTGCGCCGATGTTGCGCAGTTCGTCTGCTTCGGCCGCCTGGATCAACGGCTGCCCGACAGCGCAGGCCGCATTGCCACGCGCAGGTCGGTCCGGCCCAGCTCGCGCCTCACCGCCGCCACCACGTGCATGCACGCGTCGATCACATGGCCGACCGCGCCCTCCCCGTTCGTGCACCCGGACGGCGGCGAGCGGTCGCGGATGCCGAAGCTGATCTGGCCGGACTGGGCGATCTTTTCGAGCGTGGAAATGACCGGCTCTTCGCCGGCATCGGGTGCACGTGCCGCGATGTACACGAGGCTTTTCACCTTCGGGTCGGTGCCGGCCTCCGTGATGACCATGCCGCCGCAAGAGTCTGCGACCAGCAAGGTCGGTCGATCCTGCAGCGCGATCGCGCGGCGCGTCGCATCAACGTCGTCAACGAAGGACGTGAGCGGGTTCTGAACCGCGGCGACGTTCAAGCCGGCCTTTGCAGCAGGGGTGTGACCTTGCCCCAGCTCGAACCCTCGGCGAACAGACCATGAACGAGGACCACGTTTCGCACAGGCGTTGGCGCTTGTGTCTGTACCTGAGTTTGAGCTGTCGCCGAGATTGAAACGGCTGCAATCAGCACGACGAACGCAGTGGAAAAGGTGCGACGGTCGAGCATGATTGAATTGCTTTCCGATGGGCGAACGACGGTGAGGAAGGTGTCGTGGCAAATGCCTGGGAGACGTGTTCCGCGATCAATTCGAGCGCTTCCCTTGCGACGTCGGCAGGCATGTTGTGCGTCATGCCGTGGTCGCTGTTGGGGAACTGTCTGTGCCGCACATCGACACCATGCGCCGCGAGCGAGGCCGCAAAACGTTCAGCTTCGGCGCTCACAGAATCGAGAGCGCCCGTCACGATCAAGGTCGCGGGAAAGCTCGCGAGATCGGTGTCGAGTTCCGGTGATGCGAGCGCTTCGGCGCGCCGCTTCACATTGACGAAGTAGGTGTCGTACATCAGCCTGATCAGCCATGGCGCCACAGCAGGCTTGGGTTGGCCTGGTGCGCGCGCCTTCAAGGCGGATTCCGAACGAGCCGCCACGGGCAACGTCATGTTCAGTGCGGGGTAGCACGCCACGACGCCCAGAGGCATCCGCGTCCCAGTGTCTCGCGCTTGCTGGCACACGTTGATCGCCAACTTGGCTCCTGCGCTGAATCCTCCGACGACGACCTCGTCGGAGTTCCAGCCGAGCTCATCCCCGTGCTGTCCAATCCAGTTGAAGACGTCCATCGCCTGCTCTTCAGCAACGGGGTATTGAACCTTCGGCGCGGTGTCGTAGTCGACGTTGACGACGACGGCACCCGTCGTTGCGGCGATGAAGCGACAAGCATGCGCATCTTGTTGCGGCTCCCGAACGATGAACGCGCCGCCATGAAAGTTCAAATAGACGGGCGGTCGGGTACCGCCGTCGCCCACGCGATCCGACCGATAGACATCACAGCGAACCTCTCCGTGGCGCGTGGAGGCGAGCATCGGCGTCGGCTCGATCGCTGCGCCTTGAAACGTCAACTGCCGAGGGGTTGACGGGAACAAGCGAAAGGCAAGTTGCAGAGCTCTCGCAGTCCATTGCGCGGTGAGCCTCATATTTGCCCCAGTCCGCCGTCGACGGCAATCTCTCCACCGGTCAGGTAACTGGCGTCGGCGGAAGCGAGAAACAGAACGGCCTTGGCGACCTCTTCGGCCCGCCCCCAGCGCCCCATCGGCACCTGACCCTCGACCCAGGCGCGAACGTCGGCGTCCGCAGTCGCTGTGGCGGTGAGCGGCGTCTCGATGGCACCGGGGCTGACCACATTGACACGAACATGCCTGGCCAACACGCGTTCGTCGGCGGCGAGGGTTCGGGCAAGGCTGCGCACTGCCGCTTTCGAGGCTGCATACAGCACGTCTCCCGGCCGGCCGCGCTGTTGTACGACGGAGCTGGTGAAGACGGCGGCCGCGCCATCGGACATCAGTTCGAAGGCCTCGGTGAAGGCATAGAAGACACCCTTCACGTTGATGCTCATCAACTCGTCAAAAAAGATTCCCCTGTGTCGAAGATGTCGGGGCACTCCGAAATTCCCGCGTTTGCAAAGAGCACGTCGATCGGACCCAGCGCATCGTGCGCAGTTCGCATCAGCAATTTGAGCTCGGCGGGACGACTGACGTCTGCGCGCACCGTGAACACATTGCCGCCCAGGTCTCGCTTTGCGGATTGAAGCGCCGCCTCATTGCGCCCCGCGATGACGACGTGGGCGCCGTGTGCGATGAAGAGTCGAGCAGTCGCCAACCCGATGCCGCTGCTGCCGCCGGTAATGACGGCCACCTTGCCGTCGAGTTTTCGATCAGTCATTTCTGACTCCTTGGTGATCAATGGTTGGTTCAATACTCGGGAACATCGACGCGGCCCTCGGCAATCGCGACCACCTCCGCCGACAGAGGCTTCTCTCGAAGCAACACAGCCAGCAGCAAAGCCACGCCCATCAGTGCAGCGGTGTCCAGGAAGACATGGCGAAACGCAGCGAGTGCCTGCACGGGCGCACTTGCTCCCGCCAGTCCCGCTGCCAGGATCGCGCCAAGTACGGCAGCGCCTGAGGCACCACCCATCGTCTTGAAGAAGTTGAGCGTGCCCGTTGCAACGCCGAGGTTTCGATGCGCGACCGCGTTCTGGCCTGCGAGCACGGCGACCTGGATGAAAAGCCCCAGCCCGCTGCCGAGGCCGATCAGCGCAGCAACGACGGTCCACAGCGATGTGTCGAGCGTGGTGAATCCGAGCACGCCGAGCCCCGCTCCGCAGAGCAATGCACCGAAGATCGGAAAAGCCTTGTACCGCGCCCCCTTGGAGATCAACGTACCACTCACCATGCTTGCAGCGATCAGCCCGAGCAACAGCGGAACGATGCTGGCGCCGGCGACGAATGCCGAATGTCCGAAGATCGTTTGAAGCATCAGCGGCACGAACAGCAAGCCCACGAAAAGCGCCGCAGTCGCCAGAAAGAACAGCAATGCGGAGATCACGAAGATGCTGTTCGAGAACAACGAAAGTGGCGTGATCGGTTCTACCGCGCGATGCTCGACCAGAAGGTATGCCGGCAAGGCAACGAACGTGGTCACTGCAAGGCCGATGATCGGCCAGGAGGTCCAGGCAAATGCCTGTCCGGCGAGCGACGTGATCAGCAATGCGCAGGTTGTGAACACGACTGCCAGCAACGCGCCTGCGATGTCCAACCGATGAGGCGAACTGGGCGCGCTCAAGTGCAAGCGTGACGAGATCATCCACAGCGCCAAGCCGCCAAGCGGAACGTTGATCAGGAAAATCCACGTCCAATTCCAGTGGTCGACGATGAGGCCGCCAAGCACAGGTCCGATCACGATCGCGATCGCCGGGACGATCCCCAGCGTCGCCTGATGGCGAGCCCGGTCGCGAGGAGCAACCACGTCACCGACGATCGCCATCACCAGCGAATTGAGGCCACCGCCCCCGACACCTTGCAGCGCCCGCGCGGCGATCAACCAGACCATGGAGGGCGAGACGCGCAAAGCGCCGAGCCGATCACGAAGACGGCGATGGACCACTGCAACACGACCTTGCGCCCGATCATGTCGCCGAGCTTTCCGAAGATCAGTGTCGTAACGGCGCTCGTCAGCAAGTAAGACGTGGCGATCCACGGTGCGTTGATGGCGTCGCCGAGCACCGACCCGATGCGGCCGAGCGCTGTGGCGACGATCGTCTGATCGAGCGTCGAGATGAAGAGAACCATCATCAAAGGCAAAAGGAGCGACCGGATGGCGGTACCCGAAGGTGTCTGCAGGGGCGATTCGGTGGTTGCAGGAGCGGACATGGCGTTAAGTCAACAGTCGATGACAAGAAGTATGCGCGCAACAAATCACGATGTCAACAGACGATGACATAATGCCAAAGCCGCAAGAACGGAGAACATGAAATGCCGAAGCAAGCAGTCAAAGAGACAGAGACGCCCCTTACACGCAACGCAACCAACACGCGCTCTCGCATCCTTGCGGCAGCGAGGGATTGCTTCTCGCGGCGCAGCTATGAAAACGTCGGAGTGCGTGAAATCAGCAGTGCTGCCGGTGTCGATGCGGCGTTGGTCAACCGCTATTTCGGCAACAAGGAGAAGCTATTTGCCGAAGTGGTGCAGGGTGCGTTTCATGTCGATGAACATCTTCCCGAATCTCTGGACACCTTGGGCGCTTTCCTGGTGAAAGGCGTGATGGGCGGTGACGAACCGGAGGATGCGGGGTTCAACCCGCTGCGGCTGTTGATCCTCGCCGCAGCGAGTCCGGAGACCGCGCAAGTGGTCAGCGCCCAGTTTCATGCGGAGTTCGTTGCGCCGTTGGCCGTAAAGATGGGCGGTCGTGATGCCGAACTGCGGGCAGCGCTCATCGCGTCCTATGTGATTGGACTGGCAACAATGCGGCATCTGCTCGGCTCATCGGTGCTGGCTTCCGCCTCACAACGGAAGCTCGCCGCCATGGCGGGCGATGCTATTCAGAAGTGTGTGTCGCCTGGGCCATGAGCCTCACTGACCATGCCTCGATCCTGCGTACAGAAAGTTGATAGTTTCTGGAGTACGGAGAAACGAGAGATCGCAATATGCTCAAGACGGTAGTTTCTTGACGTGCCCGCCTCCCTTCACACACTCGCGTTCGACGACGTTCAGCGATTGCGGCTCGCAGCACGACGCATGAGTCGCTCGCTTCAACGACAGGAGGCGCTGGAGCTCTGGCCGGCGGAAGTGGGCCGTCTCCACGTCGGGAAGCTCAAGGCCGGTGGACACGCCGCCCCCGCGTCGACGATCGTCCAGACCGTCGGCGCCCACCTCATTCCGTCCATCGTCCTTTCTCTGTGCGGTTGAGGACGTTCGGGCACGACGTCCTTCCTACGCGCACGAACCTCTATTGAAAAGTCAGACAGCCGGTTTTTTTCTGGCGCTTGGAGAAATAGAGGGCCAGACCAACAATCCGTCTCACCAACAATCAGCCGTACTCACCATGAAACAGGCGTCAGTTCTCTCCGCCGCATTCGTGTTGACGGCTCTCTTCAGCAGCGCGTCCATTGCGGCGGAAAAGCAAAGCTGGGACTACGTGATGGGAGGGGCCAGTCCGGCCAGTGGAACCCAGCGGCCAACTTCCGTATTCGTGGAAACACGGCACCCGCCTGTTATGCACGCGAGAAGCCCGCCCAGGTCGAACAGGGTGAAAAGGTGATTGCGATCACACCCGAACCGCTTTTCGCGAACTGTCAAAAGATTCGACTGGTCATCCACAAGGATGGTTCCAGCGGACTGCAGCAGTTGAATGTAGGGAAGAAAGGAGCGATCGAGTGGCAGGAAGAGGAAGGTCAGAATTACGCGCTCACGCCGCAATAGCGAAAGCCCGGGCAACGTTCCGACCTCCCTGGATTCCAGATTCGCAGCATGCGCGTTGGCCCGGCGGACGCTTCGAGCTTGACTGGGGTCGAGCCGTGCATCTCAAGCGGCTTCTTCGTTTCTTCGCTGCACTGTCGCTTCGCCGACGACCTTGAAAAGCGCCGGTCGAGATCGATCGCGAGTTCAGAACAACGTAGCGCGTGATCGAAAATGCAGTCGAGTACACTTCCTGCACGCTCAATGGTTCTGAGCGCTGTCCCGCGGGGCAAGCTGAACCCCATACCAGCGCGTCGAAGTCATGACGACGAAGAAAACAAGAATGACTTCATGCAAACGAATTTGCCGTAGCGTGGACCGCGTAAGAGTTCACGACCACATTCTTGAAGCCCGCCTTGTGCGGGCTTTTTCATGAGTGTGTGGTCTGCACCCTGCTGAAAAGCCAGATGGTCCCCCTTGCAGACCCCTGCTCGGCCTCTTCTTCCAGTCACCGCCCCGATGGCAAGGCAGACAAAAGCAACAGCAGCGGACGGGGGACGCATGCACCGCTGCGGCCGGCCATGAGAGTAGAGTGATAAGTCCTCAACACGGAGCCCGCAAGGGAAGGACGCAATGACCACACCGCAAGAGGCAACGGAAAAGGCTTCGGCCGCGAACTCTCTCGGAACAGAGATGGCGCTGACGGCGGCGCTGAGAGCGCTCATCAAGACGCATCCCAACCCCGACCTGCTGGCCCAAGAACTGGTGCAACAGCGGCAGTTTTCTCAGGCTCACCTCGAAGCAAGTCCAGTCCCGGATCAAGCACTCATGGGCTTCGAATTAACCTGGGCACTGATCCTTCATCAGGATCCCGCGCAAGACGTACGGCTTGTGCCGGCGTCCTAGATACAGGCCTGGCGGGACATTTGGCCGCCTTGGCACTGGGTGGCGGTGGGAGACGGTCCGGGACCGGATCGATCTGCTCGACCTTGCCGGCCGAGAGCACCGGCTGGTGCGACAGCACCATGCCGAGTGCTGTGGCTGCGCCATGGCCGCCGATGGTTTCCATCGCGCGCAATCAGGGTGACGTCGGCGACCAGGCGGATGCGGAGCTCGGCAACGGCCAGCAGGAGAGGCAGGATTGATCAAAGGCACTGGTATCGAAGCTCAAAGGTCACAGGACCGACGACCGTTTCAGATGGATCGCTGCTGACCAACTTCATCGATCTGCCTTGCTTGCGGCAAATCTCCTTTGCTTCTCGCAGCACAACAGCTTCCATCCAAAACGTTTCCTGCGTGGGCCAAGGTCCAGGTCCGGCGAGCAGCGTTTGCGTGGCGTCGAAGACCGGGTTCCCTGCCGCATCGAGCGGGGGGCCGCGCAACTCTCCTCGATAAGTGATGCTTCGAACCTCGGGAGGCGAAACCGTTCCGGCATGCGCGGACATACATGCCGCAGCCGAAACTGCCGTGAGCACGAGCTTCTTGATCGTCATGAGGTGGAAGGTTTCCACCCGAGCATAGTCCCGGCGGGAGAGCGTCGCCGGGCAAGCACCCGATCAGGTCTTGAGCCTGTACCCCGTCTTGAAGATCCAGCGCACGGTGATCAGGCACAGCGCCAGAAACCCCAGCGTCACCCCCATGCTGGTCGGCAGGCTGACGTCGGAAATGCCATAGAAGCTCCAGCGGAACCCGCTGATCAGGTAGACCACCGGATTGAACAGCGACACCTTCTGCCAGAACGGCGGCAGCATGTGGATCGAATAGAAACTCCCGCCCAGGAAGGTCAGCGGCGTGACGATCATCAAGGGGATGATCTGCAGCTTCTCGAAGCCGTCGGCCCAC
>NZ_MOWM01000005.1 GCF_016082275.1 Variovorax sp. E3 | reverse complement strand
GGCGGCGGTGGCGGCCGGCGTGAACATCCTGCGCTACCAGACCTGGGCCTTCGGCCTGGCGGGCTTCTGCGCCGGCGTGGCGGGCGCGCTGCTCGCGGGCGGCGTGGGCCAGCTCGACGGGCGCGCGTTCACCGCGGGCGATTCGGTGATGCTGTTCGCGCTCACCGTGGTGGGCGGCGTCTACAACTGGGCCGGCGCGTTGATCGCGGGGCTGCTGCTGCGCGCGGTGCCGGCGCTGCTCACGGACTTCGGCGTGAACGGCTACCTCGCGATGATCTTCTTCGGCGTTGCATTGCTGCATGCGCTCATCACCGCACCGAGCGGCATCGCGGGGCAACTGGCGGGCGTGTTCGATGCGGTTCGCCGGCGCTTCGGGCGCGGCAACGGCCACAAGGACAACCAGGACGCCGCGCCATGATCCGCATCACCGACCTCACGGTGGCCTTCGGCGGCGTCAAGGCCATCGACGCGCTGAGCGCCGAGCTCGACGCGCCCGTGTGCGGCCTCATCGGCCCCAACGGCGCGGGCAAGACCACGCTGGTCAACGTGCTCAGCGGCCTCGTGCTGCCGCGCACCGGCAGCGTGGCGGTGGCCGGCGCCGACCTGCTGGGCCTGAAGCCCATCGAGCGCGTGCGCTTCGGCCTGCGCCGCTCGTTCCAGACCGAGCAGGTGGTGGAAGACCTCAGCGTGTGGGACAACGTGCGCGCCTTGCTCGACCACGTGCCGCATGCGCGCGGCGACGCGGTGGCGCAGGTCACGCGCGCGCTGGCGCACACGGGACTGCTCGACGCGGCCACGGTGCTGGGCCATCGGCTCAATCTGTTCCAGCGCCGCATGCTCGAGATCGCGAAGTCGCTCGTCGGCGCGCCCAAGCTGCTGCTGCTCGACGAGCCAGGCGCCGGCCTCACCGAGCAGGAAGCGGGCGCGCTGCGCCGCGTGATCGGCTCGGTGCATGCTTTCTGCGGCGCGCAGGTGCTGCTGATCGACCACGACGTCGACCTGATCGCGGCCACCTGCACGCAGACGCTGGTGCTCGACTTCGGCCGCCGCCTCGCGCTCGGTGCGACGCGCGAAGTGCTCGACGACCCGGCCGTGCGCAAGGCCTACCTCGGAACGGAGTGACGACCCCATGTTGAGCGTGAACGATCTGCGCCTGCAGCGCGGCGGCAAGGCCGTGCTGCACGGCATCGACCTGCAGGTGCCGCCCGGCGAAGTGACCGCGCTGCTCGGCGCCAACGGCGCGGGCAAGTCGAGCACGGTGATGGCCATCGGCGGCGCGCTGCCGCTGACCGGCGGGCGCATCGAGGTCGAGGGCCACGCGCTGCACGGCCAGCGGCCCGAGCGTGTGCGGGCACTGGGCGTCGCGGTGGTGCCCGAGGGGCACCGCGTGCTCGGCGACCTGTCGGTGCTCGACAACCTGCGCGCGGCCGCCACGGCATTGCCGGCGGCGCGCGTGGCCGATGCGGTGGAACAGGCGCTCGCCGTGTTTCCCGAGCTGCGCGTGAAGCTCGCGCTGCCCGCGCGTTCGCTGTCGGGCGGCCAGAAGCAGATGGTCTGCATCGCGCAGGCGCTCATCGGCAAGCCGCGCTACCTGGCCATCGACGAACTGTCGCTGGGGCTTGCGCCCACGGTGGTCAAGCGGCTGGTGGAGGTGGTGCAGCAGGTGGCGCGCGAAGGCGTCGGCGTGCTGCTGATCGAGCAGTTCACCACCGTCGCGCTCGCGGTGTCGAGCCGCGCCTATGTGCTGGAGCGCGGGCGCATGGCCTTCGCGGGCTCGTCGGAAGAACTGCGCGGCCGGCCCGAGATCTTGCACAGCAGCTACCTCGCGGCGGCCTGAGGCGCGAGCGCGCTACTTCGGCGTGCCGCCCTGGCGCGGCACTTCGTGCGGCTTGGCCTCGCGCGCATCGGCGCGGCCCTGCCCGGCGCGTTCGGTCTTGCTGGGTTTCGTCACGGCCGAGCCCTCGCCGCGCGCGGTGCCGCCGTCCCTGATGCTGACGGTGCCGGGTTGCTTCCCGTCCTTGCGGGCCTCGGCCTCGGCCGCGCCTGCGGCTTGCTGTCGAAGTCGGCCTCGGCTTCGGCGCTGTGGGCGTGCGGCTGTTGGGCGAAGGCGGTGGAGAAGAAGACGAGGCTGCCGAGGGCGAGCAGGGGGCGTTTCATGAAGCGGTCCTTTCCTTGGAGTGGTGAAACCGACTCTAGAAAGGCAGCGTGCACGGCAGGCCGACACCGCGATTACGCTTTCGTCATGCGGGCTTCCGTGCTTCGGCCCCTGCCTGCCTGCTTCTTCACACGATCCCGGACACGTCGACGATGTACATCTGCCGCTGCGACTCGTGCACCGAGTCGATGCAGACCTGCCGGCCGTCGCGGCTCCATCGTGGATGCAGATCGCAGCGGTTTTCCTTGCTCAGCCCGGGCGTGGCATAGAAGCTGCCCAGGTCGTGGCGCTTGCCGGTTTCCATGTCGAACAGGAACAGGATGCGCTCGTGCGTTCGCGCATCGGGGTAGGTGTCGCTCAGCAGCCAGCGCTTGTTCACGGGCGAGAAGGTCATGTGGCCGTTCTCCACCAGGACGCCTTCGCCGATCGCTTCCACCGCACCGCCGATGCGGTCGTGGTACAGGTGGTAGCGGATCTTTCCGGCGTGCGGGCTCCAGACGATGATGTGCTCGTCGTCGCGCCACAGCGGATGCGATATCTGGTACTCGGACTTCTCGTAGTCGAAGGTGCCGACGGCGCCGGGGTCGAAGTCTTGTGCGAGTTGCGGCAGCGGGTGGTTCGAGCACTCCAGCAGGCGCAGGTCGGAGCCGTCCGGATTCATCGTGATGAGCCGGTGCAGGAAGCAGGTCTCGTCCTCGACGCGCTCGGTCCAGCGGTGCAGGAACAGCACGCGCGAGGACGACGGGTTGATCTCGATGTGGCTGACCCAGTGCAGCGCCTTGTCCATCGACTCGCGGGGATCGAGCCGGCGAAGGTCCTGGTAGCTCACGACGAGGCGCGTGTTCCCCGTTTTCAGGTCGATGGCGTGGATGCCGTCGTCGTGCGGCGCGAGCGGCAATTCGAACGGGCCCCCGTCCTCGCTGTAGCCGATGGTCCGGTGCGTGACGTAGAGGCGGCGGTAGTCCACGCTCAATGCATAGCCGCTGTCGGGTGCGACCACGTAGACCGGCATCGGCAACGCGCGCCTGGCACCGGTGTCCACGTCGAGGATGGTGGCTGCGAAGCCGGGGTAGAACGCGCCGGCATCACCGGTGCGGCAGTTGTAGATCAGCTGGCGGCCGGGCGCGCCGTCGAGCCACTGCAGCTGGCTGCCCATCTGCCAGTTCCACGCCGTGGTGCTGTCCAGCACGTGGAAGCGGTCGTTGTCGTGCAGGTCGAAATAACCGATGCGGGCGGTGGACGCCGGCTGGAGCACGGTGTCCATCCAGGGCACCTGCTGTGCCAGCAGGTAGCGTCCGCTGCGGTCCCAGGTGCTCTTGTTGTAGTAGCCGAAGAAGTGATGCTGCTGGTCGTCCGTTCCCACGCGGCGGCAGGGGGCGGGGCGGGTGTTCGCGAAAAGTGGCTCGGACATCGGCTTACTCCGCGACGATGCGGCCTTGCCGGATCACCTTGTCCCATCGCACCTTCTCGGCCGCGACGAAGCGGGTCGCCGCTTCCCGCGAGTTGGCCACCGGGGTCATGCCCTGGTCGGCCAGCCCCTGGCGAAACTCCGGCGACAGGACGATCTTGCGGATGTCCGCATTGAGCTTGTCGGCCACGGCGTCGGGCACCTTGGCGCTCATCGCCACGGTGGTCCACGAGGTGGCCTCGAACGCGGGGAAGCCGGCCTCGATCGCGGTCGGCACGTCGGGCAGTGCCGGCAGGCGGGTCTTGCCCGTCACGGCCAGCGCCTTGAGCTTGCCGCCGCGGATGTGGGCCAGCGTCGTCGGCGGGTTCTCGAACATCAGCTGGATCTGGCCGGCCAGCAGGTCGTTCAGGGCGGCCGAGCTGCCCTTGTAGGGCACGTGCGTGATCGGTGCGTCGGCGGTGATGCGGAACAGCTCGCCGATCATGTGCACGGACGAGCCCACGCCGGCGGAGCCGAAGTTGATGGTGTCCGGTGCCTTGCGCGCCAGCGCCACCAGTTGCTTCAGGTCGTTCGCCGGCAGCGAAGGATTGGCCACCACCACGTGCGGCATCTCGGCGAGCACCGTGACCACCTTCAGGTCTTTGGCGGGGTCGTAGTTCAGCTTTCCGAAGACGCCGTAGGTCGCGTGCAGGCCGACCGATCCGAGCAGCAGCGTGTAGCCGTCGGCCGGCGCATCGGCGACGAACTTGCCGCCGATGTGCCCGCCGGCCCCGGGGCGGTTCTCGACCACCACCGGCTGCTTGTAGAGCTTGCCCAGGCGGTCGGCGAGCATGCGGGCCTGCACGTCGGAGCTGCCTCCGGCGGTGAACGGGACCACGAGACGGATCATCCGCTCGGGGTAGGCGTTCGGCTCCGACGCCTGCGACGCCGCCGGGGCGAGGCCCAGGGCCAATCCGAGAATGCCGAGTCCGAAGGCCCGGCGCGGCCATTGCTGTTTCATGCGTGTTCCTTGCTGCGCCCTCGAGGGCTGGATGGATGCGGTGGAAGATTCGGTATGGGCGCAGTCTAGGAACGCGGCATCATTCTGGAAAATTCAGTTTTGTCGCCAGGGTATGCAGAAACGATATGCCCTCGCGAAAGCGCGCACCGCGCAATTCCAGGAGCCCGTGAATGTCGCGACCATTGAACTTCCGCCAGATCGAGGCGTTCCGCGCGGTCATGCAGACCGGCACCACCACGGCGGCCGCGGCCATGCTCCACACCACGCAGCCTTCGGTGAGCCGCCTGCTCGCGCAGATCCAGAACGCCACGCAGCTCAAGCTGTTCGACATCCACAAGGGGCGGCTTCGGCCCACGCAAGAGGCGCGGCAGCTTTTCGACACGGTGCAGCGGCATTTCCTCGGGCTCGACCGCATCGAGCAGAACGTGGCGGTCATGCGCAAGTCTGGAACGGGCTCGCTGCGCGTGGGCTGCACGCCGGCGCTCGGCCTGAGCGTCATGCCCAAGGTCATTCACGCGTTCTCCAAATTGCATCCGGAGGTGCATGTCAACCTGCAGACGGTCGGCTCGCACCCGTTGCGCGAAGGGCTGCTCTACGGGCTGCACGATGTCGCGCTGACCACCTCCGAGATCAATGATCCGCAGATCGAGGCGGTTTCGCTGCATCGCGCCAACGCGGTGTGCGTGGTGCACCCCGGACATCCGCTGGCGGGTCGCGCCGGCCTGCATGTGCGTGACCTGAAGGGCCAGGTGCTGCTCACCCTCAATGCCGACGACGAGATCCACCAGCAGTTCCTGGAAACCCTGCAGCGGCATCGCGTCGAAGCGGCGGCGACGGTCGAGACGACCTATTCGGTCACGATCTGCATGATGGCCGCGCAGGGCACGGGCATCGGCATCGTCAACCCTTATGTCGCCTCGGTGTTCGCGCGCGACCTGAAGGTGCTTCCCTTGTTGCCGCGCTGCCCGGTCGAGGTTTCGCTGGCCTTTTCGCCGCAGTCGGCGCCCTCTGCCATCGCGGAGGAATTCGTCAGGCTGCTGAAGGCGTACTTTCGCGAGTTCGGAAGCCCGAAGGCCTAGTGCGTCAGCATCGCCGAAGCCGCCGCCCGCTCGGCCTCGCGCCGCTGGAACTCGCGCGGCGACACCCCGTACTGCGCCTTGAACACGCGGCAGAAATGCGCGCTGCTGTTGAAGCCCCAGGCAAAGGCGATTTCCGACACCGACGCGCGCCGCCCCGCCGCGTTGCGCAGCGCCTCGCTGCAACGCTCCAGCCGCATCTGCCAGATGAAGCGGTCCAGCGTCTGGTCTTCGTCCTCGAACACGCGGTGCAGGTAGCGCTTGGAGCAGCGCAGCTGCTGCGCGATGAGGTCCAGCGACAGGGCCGGGTCGGCCAGGTGCGCATGCACGAACTGCTTCACGCGCGCCTTGAGCACGCCAGGCACCGGGTGCGCGCCGAACTGCTCGTCGGAGTGCGTGGCCAGCGTGGAGGCCAGCAGGCCCAGCACGGTGTCGCTGACCGAGCGGCCGACCGCGTTGGGCAGCGAAGGCAACTGGTCGGCCAGCGAGGTGAGGAACGAGCCCAGCACCGCATAGAGCCCCTGCATGGCCGGCGTGTGCGCCTCGCAGGTGTGCAGGTCGGGGATCTTCATGCCCTTGAACTGCTGGCGCGGAATGGTGATGGCCAGCAGCCGCGAGCGCTCGGGGTTGGTGATGGCGTAGGGCACGCGCGGGTCGTACAGGCTCCAGTCGCCGGGGTGCAGGTGGAACTCGCGGTCGCGCTGCGAGATGTGGCCGTGGCCCTCGAGCTGAAGCACCAGCTTGTAGTGCTCGTCGAGCGCGATCTCCTTGTGCGTGTCGGGCCGCGCCACGCGGTGCGAGGGTGCCTCGATCATGAACATGCCCAGCGGCCCGAGTTCGTAGGCGTCCATGCGCGCGTCGAAGGTGCCGCTGTCCAGGCACTGCACGCGCAGCGCGCCGAAGTACGAGGTGTTGATCCGGCCCCAGCAGGCCTGCCGGTCGGCGGGGTGTTCGAGCAGCGTGCTGAAGTGGTGTGCGTTCATGCCGTGGGTTCCGTGGAAGGCGCCCTGGAGCGCTTCCGCAGGATAGGCATGCGGGGGCGCGACATCATCGGTGTTTCCACCCGGGGCACGTTGGCCGCTGCGCTCGCGGTCAACACGCGGTGCGCGCTGGGTCAATCGACGCGCGTGTGCGGGGGCTCAGACCGCCGGCACGCGCCGCGCGTCAGCCGGGTCCACGTTGCGCCGGTACAGCACCAGCGTGGCGACCAGCCCGCACACGGCGGCGGCCGTCATCCACAGGCCCGGCGCGCCCTTGTCGCCGGTCATCTCGATCAGCCCGGTCGCAATGGCCGGCGTGAAGCCGCCGAACAGCGCGGTGGCCAGGCTGTAGGCCAGCGAGAAACCGGCGGTGCGCACGCTCACGGGCATCACCTCGGTGAGCGCCACCACCATCGCGCCGTTGTAGCTGGCATAGAGGAACGACAGCCACAGCTCGACTTCGAGCATGCGCGCGAAGCTCGGCGCGCCGACCAGCCACTTCAGCGATGGGTAGGCCGTGAGGATGGTCAGCACGGTGAAGAAGATCAGCAGCGGCTTGCGGCCCACGCGGTCGGACAGCGCGCCCATGATCGGCAGCCAGATGAAGTTGGAGACGGCCACGCACAGCGTGACGACCAGCGCATCGGTGGTGCTCAGGTGCAGCACGGCCTTGCCGAAGGTGGGCGTGTAGACAGTGATCAGGTAGAACGACACGGTGGTCATCGACACCAGCATCATCCCCGCGACCACGAGGCCCCAGTTGGCGACCATCGACTGGAAGATCTCGCGCGCGTCGGGGCGGTGCTTGCGCGCCATGAACTCTTCGGTCTCCTGCAGCGAGCGGCGGATGATGAACAGCACCGGCACGATCAGGCAGCCCACGAAGAAGGGCACGCGCCAGTAGAAGTCGCCGATTTCCTGCGAGGTGAAGGTCACGTTGAGCCAGTAGCCGAGCGCGGCCGCCACGATGATGGCCACCTGCTGGCTGGCCGACTGCCAGCTCACGTAGAAGCCCTTGTGGCCCGGCGTGGCCATTTCGGCCAGGTAGACCGACACGCCGCCCAGCTCCACGCCGGCCGAGAAGCCCTGCAGCAGCCGCCCGACCAGCACCAGCAGCGGCGCGACGAGGCCGATGGTGGCGTAGGAAGGCACGCAGGCGATCAGCAGGGTGCCGACGGCCATCAGCGCGAGCGTGACGATCAGGCCCTGGCGGCGGCCGACGCGGTCGACGTATGCGCCCAGAAAGATCGCGCCCAGCGGACGCATCAGGAAGCCGGCGCCGAAGGTCATGAAGGTCAGCATCAGCGAGGCGAACTCGTTGCCGGCCGGGAAGAACGCCTTCGAGATCTGCGTGGCGTAGAAGCCGAACAGGAAGAAGTCGAACATCTCCATGAAGTTGCCGCCGGTCACGCGCAGGACGGTGGCGAATTTCGAGGAGGAGGAGGCCGTGCCGGAAGCGGCGTGTGCGGACGCGCCTTGCGGCGCTGTGGAGGGCGCGGTGCTCATGTTGTTGTCCCCTGTGGCGTGTGTGGATGCCAAGGGTAGGGCGCGCTCCCCGACCGCTGCCTGACTGCGCCGGTCAGGTACCTGTCACGCGGCGGGTGGGCGTTGCGGCCGCTGCAGCACGACGAAGCTCCATGTCACGTCCTTGCGGTCGAGCATGTCTTCGCGTTCGCCGAGAAAGCGCCTCTGCAGGCCGTGCGCGGCGGCAAGTTCGCAGGTTTCCCCGGCCGACACGTCGAACATTCGCCGGCCTGGCGGCACGGGGCCATGGCGCAGCGACATCACGACCTGCCCGCCCTCGGCCACCAGTTCGGCGAGCGCGGCCATGGCGGTGCGCCGCTCGGCGGCGTCCAGGTGCATCCACACAGCAGTCAGCAGGACCAGGTCGTGCCGGATGCCGCGCGCATGCGGATGAGTTCGGGCAGGTGGTCGTCGATCCACTCGATGGGCAGCGCGGCGTGGCGGGCCATGCCTTCGGCGCGCAGTTCGGGCGTGGGCTCGACCGCCACCACGCGGTGGCCGAGCGCCGCCAGCGCGGCGGCGTCGCGCCCGGCGCCCGCGCCGATGTCGAGCACGCGGCTCGGCGCGGCGGGAAACAGGTGCAGCACTTCGCGGTGGACGTCGGCGAAGCGCAGGGTTTCGTATTGCTGCGCAAGGGCCGCGGCATTGGCGCCGTAGCCGGCCGTTCCCGGGACCTGCGTCATCGGGCGTGGCGGGTCGCCGTCAGGTCTTGTACTTGATCGAACAGCCATAGGGCCGCGTCGATGCCGCCGATATCGGCTTGCCGCCGAAGGCCTCGCCCAGCGCCTGGCTGACGTAGTTGGTCGCGGTCTTGATGTCGTCGGGCCGCGCCGACGCGATGCTGTCGATGCCGCCCGCGTACACCAGCGTGCCCTTGGGGTCGATGATGAAGATGTGCGGCGTGGTGCGCGCGCCGTAGACCTGGCCGATCAGGCCGTCTTCGTCCATCAGCACGGCGGTGGGCGCTGCTTTTTGCGACTTCATCCAGGCATCGAGCGCGTCGGGCTTGAGGTAGTCGCTGGCGGCGCGCTCGGTGGAGTTGATGGCCAGCCACACCACGCCCTTGTCGGTCGCGGCCTTCTGCGTGGCGGGCATGTTGCCGCTGCCGTAGTGCTTGCGCACGAAGGGGCAGCCGGGGTTGGTCCACTCGAGTACCACGAACTTGCCCGCGAAATCGGACAGCTTGTGCTTGGCGCCGCTGGTGTCGACGGCCACGAAGTCGGGCGCCTGCTGGCCCACGGCGGGCGCGGCGGCGGCGTTGGTGCCCATCAGGAAGGTGGCGCCCAGCGCCACGGCGGCGGCAACGACGGCGCGGCGGGAGGCCCGGCTCAGGGCGGCGCGGGCATGGCGCGCGGCGCGCAGGGAACGCGAGTCTGTGGTTGGCGAAAGAGACATGGCCAGCTTGAACTCCAAAACAAAATTCCAAACAACAACTGCAGCTTAGAACGGTTTCTTCAAGTGCATGTGACAACCCATGTCACGCCGGTGGTCAAAGTGCGGCGAGCGCGGCGCGGACTTCGTCCTTGCCCAATATCTCCGTCAGCACGACCGGGGGCTTGCCCGGCGCCTGCAACACGTACACCGGCACGCCGCTGCGGCCCAGCGCGGTGAGCGCGGCGGTGATGGCGGGGTCGCGCCGGGTCCAGTCGGCGCGCAGCATGGCGACTTTCTTGGCGTCGAAGTCGGCCAGCACCTGCGTGTCGGACAGGGTGCTCTTCTTGTTGTACTGGCAGGTCACGCACCAGGCGGCGGTGAAGTCGATGAACACCGGCTGCCCCGCGCCCGACAACTCGGCCACGCGCTCGGCCGACCAGGGCTGCCAGCGCTGGCCCACGCCATTCGCCGAAGCCAGCTTGGCCGGCTCCACGACTTGCAACACATTGCGCCCGATGGCGCCGGCCAGCACGGCCGTGAAGGCGATCATCACGGTGGCGATCACCACGCGTGTGCGGCCCTGCAGCGTGAGCGCCCAGACGATCGCGGCCATGCACACCAAGAGCGCCAGCAGCGTGCCGGCGCCGTCGATGCCGCTTTGCTGGCCCAGCACCCACACCAGCCACGCCACGGTGGCGAACATCGGGAACGCCAACAGGCGGCGCAGCGTGTGCATCCACGGCCCGGGCTTGGGCAGCAGGCGCGCCACGGCGGGCACGAAGCCGGCCAGCAGGTAGGGCAGCGCGAGCCCGAAGCCCAGCGCCGCGAACAGCAGCAGCGCCTGCGCGGCCGGCAGCCCGATGGCGAAGCCCAGCGACACGCCCATGAACGGCGCGGTGCACGGCGAGGCGATGACCACGGCCAGCACGCCGGAAAGAAAGTCGTTGACCAGCGGATGCTTGGCCTGCGCGCTGCACACCGACGACGGCGCCGCGCGGCCGAACTCGAACACGCCCACGAGGTTGAGCCCGATCAGCGTGAACAGCGCCGCCAGCGCCGCGACCACGCCCGGCGACTGCAGCTGGAAGCCCCAGCCCAGCCCGGCGCCGGCCGCGCGCAGCGCCAGCATGGCGCCGCCCAGCGCGAGGAACGACAGCATCACGCCGCCCGTGTAGGCCAGCCCGGCCTTGCGGTGCGCGCTGGCGTTGCCCGCCTGCCGCGCGAAGCCCAGCACCTTGATCGCGAGGATCGGGAACACGCAGGGCATCAGGTTGAGCAGCAGGCCGCCGAACAAGGCGCCCAGCAGGGCGGCCATGAAGGTGGTGGACGAAGGCGCGGGGAGCTCGGCGCCCGCCGCCGCGGCGCTGGTGGCATTGGCCGCGTTGGCGGCCAGCGCGGCCTGCAGCGCCGGCGACACCTCGGCGCGCGGCGCCGGCGTGGTGGGCCAGGTGCCGGTGACGGGGGCCTCGGCGCGCCAGGCGATCGGCTGGCCGGCCTGGCGGTCGGACTCGGCCAGCGCCACCACCACCGGCATCACCGTGGGGCTGGCGCTGCGCTGGTCGGCCAGCGGCAGGGTCGCGGTCCAGGTGCCGCCTTGCCAGGATTGGGTCCAGTCCTTGCCGGAAACGGCCGCGGTGCGCAGCACCTCGGGGGTCTCGGGGAAGAAGCCGAGCGTCTTGCCCTGCGCGGCGGCGGGCAGGCCTTCGAGGCGCACCTTGAGGTTGTGGCCATCGACTTCCACCGTGCCGGGCTTGGCCAGCGCTTGCGGCTGCGCGGCCTGCGCGGTGTCGAACTCGGCCTTGTGCAGCGCGGTCGAGCCCTGCAGCGGCAGCGACAGCGAGAACGTGCCTTCCTCGGGAATGCACTCCTTGCGGCAGACCAGCCAGGAGGCCTTGAGCTGGACGTCCATGGCCGGCGTGCCGCCGCCCAGCGCCATCGGCGGCTTGTAGAGCGTCGACACCTCCAGCGGCACCGGCAGCAGCACGGTGTTCTCGTAGCCGTAGTTGGCGAGGTTGCCGACCGGAATCTTCTCGGGCACCGGCCACGCGATTTCGCCGGTCGACACGCCGGCCGGCAGCGTCCACGTCATCTCGGTGGGCAGGCCCGAATCGCCGGCGTTCTTCCAGTAGGTGTGCCACTCGGGCTGGTGCGTGATCTGCAGGCCCAGCCACACGGGGCTGCCGGGCGACACGCCGTCGGGCGCGTGGGCGATCAGTTCGGCCCGCACGTGCGGGGTCGTCACCACGGCGCCAGGCTTGGAAGCCAATTGCGCGGCAGCCGGCATGCTGGCTGCGGCGGTTGCTATCAGAAGCGTAGCGAAATGGATGCGCGAAAAGATCATGCCGTCAGTCGGAGCATTCTGTGGGGGCGAAGTTCCGGGCGTTTCAGGCGGCCACGGCGGCCGGCGGAGCCCAGCCCAGCACCACGCGCCGGCTGTTGGCGCTCTTCTTCTCGATCTTGGTGACGATCACCGCGCCGATTTCAGCGGTGTTCGCCACGTGCGTGCCGCCGCAGGGCTGGAAGTCGATCTGCGCGCCGTCGGCACCGCCGATGCGGATGGTGCGCACCGTGCCCGTGCCGCGCGGCGGCTGCACGCTCATGCTCTTGACCAGCGCCGGGTTGGCGTCGAGCTCTTCGTCGGTGATGGCGCCCACCGTGAGCGGGTGCGCCGCCTCGACCAGCTTTGCCAGCCCGGCGGTCAGCGCTTCCTTGTCGAGCGGGTCGGTCATGTGGAAGTCGATGCGCGCGTAGTCCGGCGTGATCGAGCAGCCGTTCACCGGCACCGGCACGAGGTGGCACAGCAGGTGGGAGGCGGTGTGAAAGCGCATCAGCCGGTGGCGGCGCTCCCAGTCGAGGCGGGCCGTGACGGTGTCGCCGGGCTTCAGCGCGGCCAGCAGCTCGGCCTGTTCGGGGGCGGGCACATGGACGAATTCGTTCGTCGGCTGGCCCTCTTCGTTTTTCGCCTTGCGGGTGTCGGCAATGACCAGTTCGCGCCCGTCGGCCAGCGCCAGCACGCCGGCGTCGCCGGCCTGTCCGCCGCCCAGCGGGTAGAACACCGTGCGGTCCAGCACGATGCCGGTCTCGTCGATGCGCAGGATGCGGGCGTCACAGGTGCGCAGGTAGGCGTCGGCGCGGAACAGGTCGTCGGTCATCCGGCGATGGTAGCGGCGATGCGCGAATGGGGTGCGCCCACGCCATAAAGCGCCCACGACCGACAACGCCCGCCACCGCCGCCGGGCGATGATCCGCCCGGCATGCGGCACCGGGCCGCTCAAGGAACACGCATGAAGGCACCGCAGCAAGTACCCACCCGCATCGCATTCCCCGCCCTGGCCGGGGTGGCCCTCGGCGCCGTAGTGGTTCTCGCCGGCTGCGGCGAGGCCGCCAAGCTGTCGCCCGAAGTCACGGTCGGCCCGCGCCCGCAACTGGCCGAGCCGAACAAGACGCTGATTCCCACCGTGAACGTCGCGCCCGCCGTCGGCTGGACCGACACCGCCACGCCCACTCCCGCCGAGGGCCTGAAGGTCACGGCGCTGGCGCGCGGGCTCGACCATCCGCGCTGGGTCTACACCCTGCCCAACGGCGACGTGCTGGTGGCCGAGAGCAACAAGCCGCCCAAGCCCGGCGGCGGCGCCAGCGACGGCGGCGACGGCGTGGTCGCCAAGGTGCGCAACCGGGTCATGGGCAAGGTCATGGGCCGCGCCGGCGCCGGCGTGCCCAGCGCCAACCGCATCACCCTGCTGCGCGATGCCGACGGCGACGGCCTGGCCGAAGTCCGGCAGGTCTTCATGACCAACCTGATGTCGCCCTACGGCATGGTGCTGGTGGGCAACGAACTGTTCATCGCCAACGCCGACGCGCTGGTGAAGGTGCCCTACACCGAGGGCCAGACCTCCATCAGCGCCAACCCCACGCTGGTGACGCCGCTGCCCGCCGGCATCAACCACCACTGGACCAAGAACGTGATCGCCAATGCCGACGGCAGCAAGCTCTACGTGACGGTCGGCTCCAACAGCAACATCGGCGAGAACGGCCTGGCCGCCGAAGAGGGCCGCGCCGCCATCTGGGAGGTCGACACCAAGACGGGCGAGAAGCGCATGTTCGCCAGCGGCCTGCGCAACCCCAACGGCATGGGCTGGGACCCCGACACGAAGGCGCTGTGGACCGTGGTGAACGAACGCGACGAGATCGGCAGCGACCTCGTGCCCGACTACCTCACCTCGGTGAAGGACGGCGCCTTCTACGGCTGGCCCTGGAGCTACTACGGCGGCATCGTCGATGCGCGCGTGACGCCGCAGAACCCCGAGATGGCCGCCAAGGCCATCGCGCCCGACTACGCGCTGGGCGCGCACGTGGCCCCGCTCGGCATGGCCTTCTCGCGCCCGGGCGGCATGCCCGAGCAGTTCGCCAGCGGCGTGTTCATCGGCGAGCACGGCTCGTGGAACCGCAAGCCCAAGTCGGGCTACAAGGTGGTGTTCGTGCCCTTCATCGGCGGCAAGCCCAGCGGGCCGCCGGTCGATGTGCTGACCGGCTTTCTCAGCGCCGACGAAAAGGCCCAGGGCCGCCCGGTGGGCGTGGCGCTCGACAAGGGCGGCGCGCTGATCGTGGCGGACGACGTGGGCAATGTCGTGTGGCGAGTATCGAAGGCGAAGTAGCCGGCGCGTCCTGCGCCTGCACCGCCTCCTGGATCACGGCCGGCGTGCCGTCGACAGCCGCGGCACCAGCTGCGCCATCGGCCCGTCGACACGGCGCCTGCCCGTGTCCCCGCGCAGGTGATCGAAAAGCAATGCAATGGCCTGCTGCGCCACCTCGTCCAGGTGCAGGTCCACGGCCGTGAGCGGCGGCACGCAGGTGCGGGCGCGCAGGCCGTCGTAGCGCGTGGCGACCATCACGTCTTCGGGGATGCGCCGGCCCGACTCCAGGATCGCGGCGACCGCGCCCGTGGCGAAGGCGTCCACCGGCACGCAGAACGCGTCGATGTCGGGGTGGGCCGCCAGCAGCGCCCGCGCGGCGTCCCGGCCGCCGTTCTCGCCCTTGACCTCGTCGACCCGCGACAGCAGCGGCGCCTGGCCGCGCGCGGCGGCGAACGCCAGGTAGGCCGCCTGGCCTTCCACATAGGAATTGCGCTGCGCCGCGCCCAGGATCGTCGCGATCCTGCGCGCGCCCTGCGCATGCAGGTGCTCGAGCAGCAGATGGGTGGTGTGGCCCGAATGGATGTCGACATAGGGCGGCATCGCCGCGTCGCCCGGATCGCCCGCATCGCCCGGATCCCCTTCGGCCGGCTTGCCGATGGCGACCACCGGCAGGCCGCGCCGCAGCAGGTAGTCCATGTTCGGATCGTTGGCGGAAGGCTCGATGACCAACGCGCCGTCCACGTCCAGCAGTTCCATCGGCACCCGCCCGGTTTCCATGGGAGGCGCCAGCACCAGCGCCAGGCTGCGGTCGAGCGCGGCGGCCGCCGCCACCGCCGCGACCTCCATCAGGAAGCCGAGCCGCGACGGGCCGCCGGCCACCGCGAACGGCATCGACGACAGCAGCACGATCATGTGGGCCTCGCCCGTGCGCAGCCGCTGCGCATTGCGGTTCGGCCGGTAGCCCAGCTTCAGGGCCGCCTTCTCGACGCGTGCGCGGGTTTCCGCATCCACCTGCCCCCGCGCGTGAGCGCATGGGACACGGTGGTGGGCGAGACGCCCGCCTCGCGCGCCACGTCCTTGATGTTCGCCCGCGGCGATGGATCGGTACTCATCCCGTTGACCTTTTCAAAAACCGGTGATTCAATTCCCAAATCGTTTTGGGCGGCCTGTCCCGGAATGTACTTCACCCGCCTCGGCGGCTTTTTTTGCCAGCGCGCCCAAATCGATTTGGGCGTGAATCCACCCAAAGGATTCGATCATGTCCCGTGCTTGCGACGTCCCCGCCGTCGATGCTGTGCTGCCCGTTTCGCAACTGCTCCTGTTCGGCCTGCAGCATGTGCTGGTGATGGCGGCGGTGCCCATCACGTCCGTGTTCCTGGTGGCGAAGGCGCTGGGCCTGCCGTCCGCGCTCACGGTGAACCTGATCAGCGCGACCTTCCTGTTGTGCGGCGTGGGCACCCTGCTGCAGTCGTTCGGGCCGTGGAAGTTCGGCGCGCGGCTGCCCTTCGTGATGGTGCCGGGCGGCGCGCCCATCGTGATGTTCGTGACCATCGCCCAGCAGCGCGACCTGCAGACGGCGTCGGGCGCGGTGATCCTCACGGCGCTGTTTTATTTCCTGGTGCTGCCGGTGTTCGCGCGCTGCCTGCGCTACTTTCCGAAGATCGTCATCGGCACCTTGCTGCTGCTGGTGTCCATCAACCTCGTGAAGGTGTACGGCGGCATCATCGCGGGCAAGGCCGGCACGCCCACCTTCGCCGACCCGGTGAACATCGGGCTGGCCCTGGCGACCATCGGCTTCACGGTGCTGTTCGCGCGCCTGTTCAAGGGCACGCTCGGCCAGCTCGCGGTGCTGCTGGGACTGCTGGCGGGCACGGTGCTCGCGGCGTCCTGCGGGCTGATGGACGTGAGCAGCGTGGCGGCCGGGCCCTTCTGGAGCGCGCCCACGCTGCTGCCCTTCGGCATGCCGCGCTTCGACCTCGTGGCCGCCGTGCCGCTGCTGATCTTCAGCGTGATCTCGATGGTCGAGGCCACCGGCCAGACCGTGGCGGTGGCCGAGGTGGTGGGCCGCAAGATCGACCCGCGCGACGCGGTGCCGCGCACCATTCGCGGCGATGCGCTGATGTCGCTGGCGGGCGGGCTGTTCGGCACGTCGATGATCATCACCAGCGGCGAGAACATCGGCATCGTGCGCGCCACCAACGTGCGCTCGCGCTACGTCACGGCGGCGGCCGGGGTGATCCTGATCCTCATCGCGCTGTCGGCGCCGCTGGGCCGGCTGGCCAGCGCCATTCCTTCCGCCGTGGTCGGCGGCACCGCGATGGTGGTGTTCGCGATCATCGGCACCATGGGCATCGACATGCTGCGCAAGGTCGACCTGCACGAGCGCGGCAACATGTTCGTGCTGGCCGGCGCGCTGACCATGGGCCTGCTGCCCATCGTCGTGCCGGGCCTGTACAGCCGCTTTCCCGACATGCTGCAGCTCGTGCTGGGCAACGGCCTGGCGATGGGCTCGCTCACGGCCGTGGTGCTCAACATGGTCTTCAACAGCATCCGCGCGGAGCGCGCCGAACTGGCGCCGGCGTCGCAATGAAGCGTTGCACGGCACGCCGGGGCTCGCTTCTTCCTTTTTCCTTTCTCGTTCCTGCTTCTTTTCACCATGTCTCCTGAACTCGATGCCGCGCTCTTCGCGGCCGACGAACTGCTGCTCGCGCCCGACCACCTGATGCTGCGTACCGGCCCCGCGACCGGCCATGCCGTGTACGTCGCGGGCGGCGTGTTCCGCGACGTCGGGCCCGCCGACGCCCTGGCGGCGCGCCACCCTCGTCTCACGCCGCTGCCGCTGCCCGGCAAGTTGCTGATGCCGGGAATGATCGATGCGCACCACCACCTCACGCAGTCCTTCGGAAAGTCGCTGGCCTATGGCGAGCCGTCCGAGATCTTCCGCCGCGTGTGGGTGCCGCTGGAGTCGAGCCTGGACGACGAGTTCGTCTACATGGCGTCCAAGCTCGCGGCGCTCGAATCGTTGCGCGGCGGCTTCACGACGGTCTGCGACGCAGGCACCCGCGCGCCGGGCGACATCGGCGCCGTGGCGTCCGCGGTGCAGGAGGCCGGGCTGCGCTGCGTGCTGGGCCTGATCTGCAACGACGGCGGCAACGACAGCACCCCCGCCGAGCGCCAGGCCATCCGGGCGCACGCCGAGCGCTTCCTGCGGCAGTGGTCGGGTGCGCGGCTGGTGCATCCGTCGCTCGCGATCTCGGTGCCCGAGGCGGCTTCCGACGAGATGCTGGCGGGTGTCTCGGCCCTGTGCGCCGAAGCGCTGGCCGTCTTCCAGACGCACGTCAACGAACACCTCGCGTCGGTCGAGCGTTCGGTGGTGCAGCGCGGCAAGCGGCCGCTCGAACTGCTGGCGCAGTTGGGCGCGCTCGGCCCGCAGGTGCTCATTGCGCACGGCACGCTCGTCACGCCTTCGGAGCTGATGCTGCTGCGCGACACCGACACCGCCGTGAGCTACAACCCCGTCGCCAGCCAATGGAAGGGCAACGCCGTGGCGCCCGCGAACCTGATGGCGGCCCTGGGCATCCGCTTCGGGCTGGGCACCGACGCCACGCGCAGCGACGCCTTCCGCCTCATGGATGCGGCCGAGGCGGCGCAGAAGCTGGCCTTCGGCCTGGCCATCGGCGATGCGTCCAGCGGCGGCGGCTGGACCTGGTTCGACCATGCGACGCACGAAGCGCGCGCGCCGTGGGCCTGGGCCACCTGACCGGCGAGATCGCCGTCGGCAAGGCGGCCGACTTCCTGGTCGTCGACGTCGACACGCCCGAGATGTGCACGTCCGTCGATCTCACCTGGGACCTGGTGCGCCTGGGCAACCGCGACCAGATCACCGCCGTGTTCGTCGACGGGCGGCTGCGCCTGTGGGAGGGCTGGCCGCCCGACTGGGATGCGCGGGCCTTGCAGCACCGGCTCGCGCGCGTCGCCCATGCGGCGATGGAGCGCGCACCCATCGTGCGTCTCCACCCCACCGCGGCTGAACACCGGCGCCTGTCGCAGGCCCGCGCCACCACCGGTGCCGGGGGGTCGCATTGAGCGCGCAGCACCTTCTTCTTGTCTCTGTCGCCGTGCTGTTCGCCGCCTTCGTGCAAGGCGCGACCGGCGTCGGCTTTGCGCTGATCGCGGCGCCGGTGATCGGCATCGTGCGGCCCGACCTGCTGCCGGTGTGCGTGCTGGTGCTGATGCTGCCGCTCAACTTCTACGTGATGTGGCGCGAACGCGGCGCGATCGACCGTGTCGGCGCCCGCTGGATCACGGGCGGGCGCCTGCTCGGCACCGCCGGCGGCCTCTGGGTGCTGGCGGCGTTGAGTGCGAGCCACCTGTCGCTGTTCGTCGGCGCATCGACCATCGCGGCGGCGCTGGTCACGTTGATGATGCCGGCCTTCTCTCCGGGGCGCGGCGCCTTCGTGGGGGCCGGGCTCGTCACCGGCATCACCGAAACCGCGACCGGCATCGGCGGGCCGCCGCTGGCGCTGGTCTATCAGCACCAGCAGGCGCCCACCATGCGCTCGACCATCGCACTGTGCTTTCTGGTCGGCGAGCTGGTGTCGCTGGTCACGCTGATGGTGGCCGGCCGCATCGGCGGCTCACAGCTCTACGCAGCGGCCCAGTTGTTGCCCGCACTGGTGGTGGGGGGCGTGCTCAGCCGCGTGGTGCACCGCCACATCAACGGGCGCGTGCTGCGCATCTTCGTGCAGGTGTTCGCGATCGTGTCGGGCGCGGCGTTGCTGCTGCATTCATTCTGAAGAGGTCGAAGCGCCGGGCGCGGCTTGCCAGGCCGCGCGGTTCAGCCGGTACAGCTTGTGCCGGCGCAGCGCGTGCCCCTCGGGCACCAGCGGATGGTCGAACGCGCCGGCCACGTCCTCGCGCATGCCGATGCGTTCCATCACCGCGCTGGAGCGCGTGTTGTTCCATGCGGTGAACGCGACGATCTCCTCGAGCCCGAGCCGCTCGAAGCCCACGTCGAGCGCGGCGCGCGCCGCTTCGCTCGCGAAGCCCTGGCCCCACCACCGGCGCGCGAAGCGCCAGCCGATTTCCACGCACGGCGAAAACGGCAGGTCGACCGCCGGCGAGTTCAGCCCGGTGAAGCCCATGAACGTGCCCGACGCCTTGTGCTCCACGGCCCAGAGGCCCCAGCCGTTTTTGGCGAAGCGCGCCTGGAAGCTCGCGACCATCGCGTCGCTGTCGGCCCGCGTCGGCAGCGGCAGCAGGAATTCCATGACGAGCGGGTCGGCGGCCAGTTCGGCGAAGGGCGCGAGGTCGCTCTCGCGCCAGGGGCGCAGGCGCAGGCGGGGGGTGTCGAATTCGATGAGGTCGGCGGTCATGCCGCCCATTGTGTCGCAGCGGATATATATCACGTCGTGATATATTCGCGGTCGTTCCAGTTTCTCCCCCAGCCATGGCCACTTCCGCGCGCAAGCTCGCCAAGAAAGACTTCGAGGCGCTCTCCCAGTTCCGCTACCAGATGCGCCGCTTCGAGCGCTTCTCGGAGCGTGCCGCGCAGGCCGAAGGCCTGACGCCGCAGCAGTACCTGGTGCTGCTTCATATCAAGGGCGTGCCCGGCCGCGACTGGGCCTCGGTGGGCGAGATCGCCGAGCGCCTGCAGCTGCAGCCGCACGGCGCGGTCGCGCTCGTCACGCGCTGCGAGGCGCTCGAGCTCGTGCAGCGCCGGCCCAGCGAAACCGACCGCCGCCAGGTCGAGGTGCACCTGCTGCCCCAGGGCGAGCAACTGCTGCTGCGCCTGGCCGAACTCCACCGCGCCGAACTGCGCTCGCTCAAGGGCGTGTTCGACGTGCCGCAGATCGATCTCCCCGACCACACCCCATGACCGCCAAGACTTCTTCCCACCCGCCGCGCGGCGACTTCGCGCTCAACACGCGGCTCATGCGCATCACCGTCATGGCCGCCCTCATCGGCGCCATCAGCACCGGGGCCGCGCGCGTGCTGCTCGACCTGATCCGCTTCTTCACCAACCTGTTCTTCTTCCAGACCTTCTCGCTGGCCGACCGCTCGCCGGCAGCCAACACGCTGGGCCTGTGGGTCATCGCGGTGCCGGTGATCGGCGGGCTCATCGTGGGCGTGGTCGCGCGCTACGGCTCCGACAAGATCCGCGGCCACGGCATTCCCGAGGCCATCGAGGCGATTCTTTTCGGCAAGAGCAAGATGTCGCCGAAGGTCGCGCTGCTCAAGCCGCTGTCGTCGGGCATCGTCATCGGCAGCGGCGGGCCGTTCGGCGCCGAGGCCCGATCATCATGACCGGCGGCGCCATCGGCTCGCTGATCGCGCAGCACTTTCACCTCACCGCGGCCGAGCGCAAGGCGCTGCTGGTGGCCGGCGCCACGGCCGGCATGACGGCCGTGTTCGGCACGCCGGTGGCTGCCGTGCTGCTGGCCGTCGAGCTGCTGCTGTTCGAGCTGCGCCCGCGCAGCCTGCTGCCGGTGGCCGTGGCCTGCGCGGTCGCGGGCTTCACGCGGCCGCTGCTGATGGACGCCGGCCCGCTGTTCCCGCTGCAGACGGCCGTGCCCGGCCCGCTGGCCATGCTGTCGTGCGTGATCGCGGGCGTGCTGTGCGGCGCGCTGTCGGCCTCGCTGTCGCTCTCGCTCTACAAGGTGGAAGACTGGTTCGGCAAGCTGCCGCTGCACTGGATGTGGTGGCCGGCCATCGGCGGCCTGGCGGTCGGCATCGGCGGCTACCTGCAGCCGCGCGCGCTGGGCGTGGGCTACGACGTCATCGGCGACCTGCTGCACAACCACCTGGCGCTCGGCGTGGTGCTCGCGCTGCTGGCGGTGAAGGCCGTCATCTGGGTCATCGCGCTGGGCTCGGGCACGTCGGGCGGCGTGCTCGCGCCGCTGCTCATGATGGGCGCGGGCCTGGGCGTGGTGCTGTCGCACGTGCTGCCCGGCAACGACCCCATGCTGTGGCCGCTGGTCTGCATGGCGGCCACGCTGGGCGGCGTGATGCGCGCGCCGCTCACCGCCACCATCTTCGCCTTCGGGCTCACGCACGACAGCAACGCGCTGCTGCCGCTGCTCACCACCTCGGCCGTGGCCTACGGCTTCACCGTGCTGACCATGCGCCGCTCGATCCTCACCGAGAAGATCGCGCGCCGCGGCTATCACATCTACCGCGAGTACGGCATCGACCCGCTGGAGCGGCATTCGGTGGAAGAGGTGATGACGCGCGACGTGCGCAGCATCGACGCCGCGCTGCCCGTGACGCGCGCGCTGGCCGACTACTTCGGCGAAGGCCAGGCGCACCGCGCGTTCCCGGTGCTGCGCAACGGCGCGGTGATCGGCGTGGCCGATCGCGCGATGCTGGCGGCTCGCGGCACGCGCGACCCGATCGCGACCGTCGGCGACGCCTGCGCCGATGCGCCGCTGTACTACGCGCTGCCCGGCGAGAACTGCCGCGCCGTCGCGACCCGGCTCGCGCGCACCGGCTGGAGCGCATGCCGGTGGTGAAGGACGCGCAGTCGCTGGTGCTCGCGGGCATCGTGGCGCGCAGCGACCTCATCAAGCCGTCGCTGGCGCACTTCGATGAAGAAGAGAAGCGGGAGCGGATGCGCGGGCTGCCGTGGCAGTCGCCGTAGCCGCCTAGAACCCCGCCAGCACCACCTTCCCCTGCGCCTTCCCGCTCTCGATCAGCGCATGCGCCTTGCGAAGGTTCGCCGCGTTGATCGTGCCGAAGCTCGCGTTCGCCGTGGTGCGCACGCGGCCCGCGTCGACCAGTGCCGCCACCTCGGCCAGCAGCGCGCCTTGCTCGGCGATGTCGGGCGTTTCGAAGCGCGAGCGCGCGAACATCATTTCCCAGTGCAGCGAAATGCACTTGGTCTTCAGCGGCATCGCGTCGAGCAGCTTCATGTCGTCGATTACCGCGAGCTGGCCTTGGGGCTTGAGGCTTTCGATGATCTGCGCATAGTGCTGCTCGGTCTGCGTGAGGCTGGCGACCATGTCGACCTCGGCGATGCCCGCCGCCTTGAGCTCGGCCGCGAGCGGCTTCGAGTGGTCGATGACGGTGTGCGCGCCCAGCGCCAGGCACCATTCGCGCGTCTCGGCGCGCGAGGCGGTGGCGACGACGCGCAGCTTCGTCAGTTGCCGCGCGAGCTGGATGAGGATGGAGCCCACGCCGCCCGCGCCGCCGGTGATCAGCAGCGTCTGGCCTTCGCCGCCGCCCTTGGGCACGCGCAGGCGGTCGAACAGCAGCTCGTAGGCGGTGATGGTGGTCAGCGGCAGCGCGGCGGCCTGCGCGTCGTCGAGGCTCTTGGGCGCAAGGGCGGCGATGCGCTCGTCCACCGCGTGCAACTCGGCGTTGGCGCCCGGGCGGATGATCGAACCCGCGTAGTACACGCGGTCGCCCACCTTGAAGTTCTTCACGCCGCTGCCGACGGCCTCGACGGTGCCGACGCGTCCCAGCCCAGCACCTTGGCCTGGCCGGCCTCGGGCGCGGCGTTCTTGCGGACCTTGGTGTCGACCGGGTTGACCGACACGGCCTTCACGCGCACCAGCAGGTCGCGCGCGCCGGCCACGGGGGCGGGCAGCTCGATGTCCTGCAGCGATTCGGGGTTGTCGATGGGAAGGGGCTGGTAGTAGCCGACGGCTTTCATGGCAATGGACCTTTCAGTGACGATGCCTCGAATGTAGGATCGCAAGGCCGAATTGATAAGACGGCCTGAACCAGCAACACTTTCAAATGAAGATTGAAAATATCGCCGACCTGCGGGTGCTGGTGCACACGGCGCGCGGCGGCACGCTCACGGCGGCGGCGCATGCGCTGGGCATCACGCCGGCGGCGGCCAGCGCCACGCTCAAGCGGCTGGAGGCGCAGCTCGGCGCGCGGCTGTTCGAGCGCTCGACGCGCGCGATGCGCCTCACGCCGCAGGGCCAGACGCTGCTGGACTACGCGGTGCGCGCCTTCGAACTGCTGGACGAGGGCGAGTCGCTGGTCACGGCCGACCGCGGCGAACTGGTGGGCACGCTGCGCGTGGCCTCGCCCTCGGACCTCACGCGCAGCACGCTGCTGCCGTGGTTCGACGAGTTCCTGGCGCTGCACCCCGGCGTGCAGCTGTCGCTGTCGGTCGGCGACCGCCCGCTGGACGTGATGCGCGACGAGGTCGACGTGGCGCTGCGCTACGGCGCGCTGGCCGACTCGCGGCTGGTGGCGCGGCCCTTCGCGTTGACCAACCCGGTGCTGACCGCCTCGCCCGACTACCTGCGCCGCCACGGCGCGCCGAAGGTGCCGCAAGACCTGGTGCACCACAACTGCCTGATCTTCAACCGCAGCGGCCGGCGCCACCGCATCTGGCGCTTCGCGCAGCACGGCCAGTGGACCGAGGTGCGCGTGAACGGCAACCGCAGCGTGGACGACGCCTCGCTCGCGCGCGAGTGGACGGTGGCGGGCCACGGCATTTCGCTGAAGTCGGTGCTCGACGTGCGCAACGACATCCGCGAAGGCCGGCTGGTGCGGCTGCTGCCCGACTGGGACACCGAGCCGTACCCGCTGCACGCGCTGCTGCCGAGCGGGCGCTTCGTGCCCGCGCGCGTGCGGGCGTTCGTCGATTTCCTGGCCATGAAGTTCGAGGCCCTCACGGCCAGCTAGTTGGCTGGCCAACTGGTCAGATCATCGGCGTCACGGCGCCGTCCATCGCCACGATGCGCCCGTCACGTAGCTGGCCTTGGCCGACGCCAGGAACAGCACGGTGTTGGCGATTTCTTCCGGCGTGGCGATGCGGCCCAGCGGCAGCCGCGCCTTGGCGCGCGCCAGCGCCTCGTCGGTGTCGATGCCCTGGATCTTCGCGTCGGCCTTCATGCCTTCCTGCAGCCGCTCGGTCAGCGTGAGGCCGGGGTTCACCGCGTTCACGCGCACGCCCTTGCCGGCATAGGCCGCGGCCATGCCCGCGCTCACCAGCATCAGCGCCGCGTTGGCCGCGCCGCCCGCCATGTGCACCGGGTTCGCGACCTTGCCGCCCTGGCCAATCACGTTGACGATGGCGCCGCGCCCGCGCTGGCCCATGCGCCGGACCACGGGGTGGATCATGTGGACGTAGGTGAAGTACTTGGCGTCCATCGCGTCGTGCCACGACGCGGCGGTCAGGTCGTCGGGCGGGGTGCGGCGCGCGGCGCCGGCCGAGTTGACGAGCACGTCGACCGGGCCGAACACTTTCTCGGCCGCGTCGAGCGCGGCCTCGGCGCCGGCCGGGTCCTTGAGGTCGGCGGCATGCACCGACACGCGACCCTCGGCCTGCGCGAAGGATTCGGCGAGAGACTTCTGCGCCTGCTCCAGGTTGCGCAGGTCGCGCGAGACGAGGCTCACGCGCGCGCCTTCGCGCAGGAAGCCGAGCGCGCAGGCTAGGCCGATGCCCTTGCTGCCGCCGGTGATGAGTACGTGCTGGTCCTGGAGTTGGAGGTCCATGAGAGGGTCCTGGGTGGTTGGGTGTGGCGGCGATTGAAGCACCGCCGCCAAACCCCTGCACGGACGCGGCCGTAAGCGCCGGTGCGCGGCCCTCTTGAGTGCTCGGTCAGCGCCGCGCGGCCGCGCGCTGCAGCGGCTCGGGCTCCAGCGTGCCCGGCGCGGTGTCGGTCGCGTCGCGCAGGTGGCCGTCGTGGTCGTGGTGCACCAGCAGCTGGCGCGTGCGCTGCCAGGTCGACAGGCGCGCGGGCGGCACCTCGATGTACGAGGCCAGCGCGAACAGCGACGACTGTTCCTGGTCCGGCGGCGCCTCGCGCTTCTGCTGGCGGCGGCGCCACGGCGCCATCACCAGCATCGACACCAGGATCACCCCGATCACCACCGCGTACAGGCCCAGCAGGTGCAGCACCTCGGGCTGCGAGCGCGCGCCCAGCACGTAGGGCCACGCATACCAGATAGCGCAGAACCAGATGGCGATGGTGACGGCCGGGCGCAGCACGCGCAGCCACAAATACATGGCCATCGTGCGCTGCGGCGAGCGGCCGTTGCCGAAGGCGCGCAGCGAGATGCGCGCCGCATCGATGATCGGTTCTTCCACCTCGGGCTGCCCCCAGGAGCGGCGGCGGCTCGGCGGCGGCGTGTCGTCGTGCACTTCGGGAAAGCGGCTGTGGGAGACGGGGGTCTTCTCATGGGGCATCGGAAACTCCTCGGTCAGGGCTCGTCCACACCGCGCGCTTGCCGCGCCGGCGTATCAGGGCTTTGGGAAGGGCGATGACGGTGGTCGCCATCGTGATGGTCCAGAACGCGATCGGGTACCAGATCGTTCCGGCGAAATAGCGCATCAGGTCGCGGTCGTAGCGGCGATCGATCCACAGGCTCAGCAGCATCTGCAGGATGCAGGTCATGGCCAGCAGCGTGCCCTGCCAGTGCGGCAGCAGCGCCGAGTGCCAGGCCGACTCGGTCGGCAAGAAAGGCCGCACCAGGCTGATGACGAGCACCACCGCCATCGCATAGGCCCACACCACGCTCGTCATGTACTCCACGTAGATCAGCCACATGCGCCAGTGGCGCGGCTGGAGAATGCGCGTGGTGTTGCGCAGCATGGTCTGGATGCCGCCGATGGCCCAGCGCTGGCGCTGCTTCCAGAGACCGCGCAAGGTCTCGGGCATCAGGATCCAGCACAGCGCGCGCGGCTCGAAGCGCAGCTGCCAGCCGCCGAGCTGCAGCTTCCAGCTCATGTCGATGTCCTCGGTCAGCACGTCGGGGCTCCAGAAGCCCACGTCGATCACCGCGCGCCGGCGGAACATCGCGATCACGCCCGACACCGTGAAGAGCGTGCCCACCAGCTGCTGCGAGCGCTTGATGAGCCCGATGATCGAAGAGAACTCGCCCACCTGCATGCGCCCCAGCAGCGTGGTGCGGGTGCGGATGCGCGGGTTGCCCGTGACCGCGCCGATGCGCTCCGACGCCAGCATGGACTGAAGCATCCACGCAATGGCGTCTTCGTCGATCAGCGCGTCGCCGTCGATGCCCAGGATGTATTCGCCGCGCGCCAGCTGGCAGGCGGTGTTCAGGCCGACGGCCTTGCCCTGGTTGCTGGCGTTGTGGATCACGCGCAGACGGCTGTACTCCTGGGTCATCAGGTCGAGCAGCTCGCCGGTGCCGTCGGTGCTGCCGTCGTTCACGGCAATCACCTCGTAGTTCGGATAGCGCGTGCGCATCAGCTGTTCGATCACTTCGCGCAGGTGCGGCACCTCGTTGAAGCAAGGCACGACCACCGTCACCAGCGGGCGCGAGGGCAGCAGATCGAGCGGGTTGACGTCGACGTCGCGCTTGCGCTCGAACACCCACGCATGCGAAAGGCCCCCGGCCATCCACACGTAGGCCATGAAGAAGGGGTAGTAGAAGACGAAGCCGAACAGCAGCGACGGCAGCGTCTGCGCGAGGAAGTGGCTGGTGGTCATGGCGACCGTTCTCCTTGCGCCGGGGCGTTTGCGGTGTCGGCGTTTGCGATGGGGTCTCGGCCTTGGCCGAGGCGGCCGCCGACGATTGCAGCGCGCGCGGCAGCACGGTGCGCACCGAGATGGCCCGGCGCACCACGTCGAGCGAGGGCTGGTTGTTCAGGAAGTCGTCGGGGTAGTAGCCCAGGTGGCGCACGCCGGCGCGCTGCAGCAGCGTCCATTGGCGCGCCAGTTCGGCATCGGCCACGGGCTTGCCGGTGCGCCAGTCGCGCGCCTGCAGTTCGAACACGGTGCCGTCGAGGCCGCGCGGCGTGTCGGCCGCGCGGCGCGCCAGGCGCTGGAGCCACGCGTCGCCATCGGCTTCCTGCTCCATGCGCGGCATGGCCATCAGCCCGACGTAGTCGTAGGCCGCGAGCGAGGCCTCGTAGTTCTGCGCGAACCACTGCTCGGCCTGCGGCTCGAGCACCGGGCGCGCATAGAGGTTGCGCGCGGTTTCCAGCGCGGGCCGCCAGGCGCCCACGCGCGCCGCCAGCTCGTGCGTGAAGTCGATCAGGTAGCGCGTCTTGGCGGCGGTCCAGCGCGCCGTCAGCGCGGGGTCGGCGCGGATCGCGGCCACGTCGGGCGGCAGGCCCCACTGCGCGTAAGTGGCCAGTGCGGCGGGGCTCGCGTCCTCGTCGTCGGACAGCGTCGCGTCGTCGTGGAACAGCACGCCCTCGAAGAAGGTGTGGCGGCCCAGGTCTTCGTAGATGTCACCGACCAGCGCGCGCACCGCGGGGTCGAAGGGCGTGAGGCGGTGGTAGCGGTCGGCCGGCGTCTTGCCGCCCTGCGCCACCACCGTGTGCGTGGCGAGCGGGTTCGATGCCGGCAGGCGGAAGGCCGTGACCGGCATCCACGCGTAGACCTTCACGCCGGTGCGCGTGCGCAGCTGCCATGCGGCGCGGCCGAACAGGTCGGCGCGCATCGGCAGGTGGCGGTTGGGAAAGTACATCGCGTCGGCCACGCCGTCGCCGTCGGGATCGGCATAGGCCTGCAGGAACACCGAGCGCGGGCGCACGGCGGCCACGCGGTCGATCAGCGCCGACAGGTTGCGCTCCTGCTGGGCCGGGTCGGGGTCGTACACGTAGTCGAGGTCGACGTGCATCACGCGGTTGACCGGGCGCACCTCGCCGCCCACCGGGCTGCGCAGCAGCTGCGCGTAGTCGGGCGCCTGGTTGTCGTAGGCGGCCAGCGCGCGGCGGATGCGCGTGAGCGGCACGGCACCCGTGTTGGCGCCGTCGTCGAGCGTGAAGGTGATGGGCATGCCCGCGCGCTTCGAGGCTTCCAGCGCGGCCGTGTTGTAGGCGCCGTAGGGCCACACGGTGGCGCGCACCTTGGCGCCGGTGCGCGCTTCGATGATCTCGCGGCTGCGGCGCAGGTCGGTCTCGATGCGGCGCACGTAGGTGGCGTCGTCTTCGTAGCGGCCGGTCTTTGCGTCGTAGCGGTGCGTGGCCGCCGACGGCAGCATGTTGCCCTGCGGGTTGGCGAGCACGCCGGTGTGCATCGCGTCGGTGTGGCTCGCGAACTCGACCAGGCCCGAGCGCGCCATCTCGGCGACTTCGGGCCACAGCAGGAAGTTCTCGCGCGGCGCGGGCTTGTCGCCCCAGTGAACCAGCTGGCCTTCGGGCACGTCGAGCCAGCTCGTCACCAGCGCGAACAGCGCGGGATAGTTGTAGCGCTTGAGCAGCGGGAACACCTTGGTGTAGGCGCTGCGGTAGCCGTCGTCGAAGGTCAGCAGCACGGGTTGCGCGGGCAGCGGCTTGCCGCCGGCGCGCGCATCGACGATCTGCTGCAGGCTCACCGGGTGGTAGCCGTTGTATTGCAGCCAGGCGAACACGTCGGCCAGCGTGCTGTCGTCGATGGCGGTTTCGTCGGGCGAGTGCTCGAAGCTGGCGCGCACGCCGGTGCGCACGTCGTGGAAGGACAGCACGCGAAACGTCACGCCGTCGTTGGCATCGGCCGGCGGCAACGGCTGTGCGAAGGCGGAATGCGCCAGCAGCAGAGAAAGCGCCAGCGCCGGCAGCAGCCACAGCAGGGCCGCGCGCAGGAAGGCCGCGGGGGTGTTGGTTGTCGTTGTCGTCGTTCGCATCACTGCAGGGGCATCGAGAGGTTCAGGAAGACGCCGCGCTGCCGTTCGCGTGCGCCGTCGTAGGGATGGCCGGAAATGCTCAGGCCGTAGCGCAGCGTGAACTTGGGGCCCAGGTCCCAGCGGTGTTCGTAGCGAAGGCTCCACAGCGGGCCGCTGCCGAAGCCGGCCTGGCGGTAGTTGCCGCCGGTGAGTTCCACGGCCTGGAAGAACTGGCGGTCGTCGCGCTTCCAGTTGAGCCACTGCGCGCGCACCGCGAGCTGCACGGTGGTGTCGCTGGAGGGGTTGAAGTAGGGCGTGTCGATGTCCCGGCTCCGGCTGGTGCCGGCGCCCAGCCGCGTCTCGAGCTGGAAGCGCGGCGTGCTCACCCAGCGTTCGCGCCAGCCCAGCTCCAGGCCGTTGCGCTGGTTGCCGTCGCTGAAGTCCAGGCGCTGCCACTGCAGGTCGAAGCGACGCGATTCGTTCACCACGTAGCCCACGCCGGCGCCGGTCTCGTGCGCGCCGACGCCGGTCACGCGGGCCTTCCACGGCAGCTCCTTGCTGTCGCCGTCGTAGGTGGCCGACAGCCGCCACGCGTCGCTCGCGCGGTAGTCGATGCGGCCGGCCACGCTGTTGCGGTAGGGGCCGCTGTTGGCGTGCTGCAGCACGCCTTCGGCCAGCCAGCGGCCTTGCTGCCAGCTCAGGCCCAGGCCGCCGCGCGCCCAGTTGGCGTTGCCGATGTCGGTGGTGCCACGGCCCAGCGTCTGGTCGTAGAACACGCGCCACCGGTCGTCGATGAGGCCGGAGCTGAGCCGGCTGTCGATGCGCCATTCGTGGTTGGCAATGGCGGCGCCGCCCGACGAGGCTTCGGCCTCGACATCGAGCCGGGGCCCCGTGATGGCGCGCCGCTTGCGCTGCACGTCGCGCAGCTCGGCGGTCTCGGGCACGTCGGCCGCGAGCGACTCGGCGCGCTCGCGGGCCTGGCGGAATTCGCCGGCGTCGAGCAGGGCTTCGATGTGGCCGGCGCGCGCGCTGATGTCGTAGGGCTGGTCGGCCGCCTGCGCCTCGAAGCGCGCCACGGCGGCCTCGGGATGTTCGCGCAGCCGCTCGGTCTGGCCCGCCCCGTAGGCGTAGCCGGCGTTCAGCGGCGCCTCGCGCGTGAGCGTCGAGAAGCTCTGCTGCGCCAGCGCCGCGCGGTCGGTGTAGAGCTGCAGCAGGCCGCGCATGCCGCTCACGTCGGTGTACTGGCCGTTGGGCCGGCCGGCTTCGGGCGTGAGGCGCATCAGCGCGGGCGTGGCCTCTTCGAGCCGCTTCAGCAGCGCTTCGGCGTCCTCGAAGCGGCCGGTGTCCTGGTAGGCGTAGATCAGGCCGAAATAGATGTCGTCGGGCATCGGCAGGTCGGCGCCGCCCTTGGCCACGGCCGCTTCGTACAGCGGCACGGCATCGATCGAGCGGCGCTCCTGCGCGACGCGCGGGCCGCGGCGCCCAGGCCGTAGAAGGGCAGGTCGGCGCCCGCCGCGTGCAGCGTGTCGTAAAGGGCAATGGCATCGGCGGGCCGGCCGCGTTCGACCAGCGCCAGCATGCGGTCGGACAGCAACCGCACGCGCAGGGCGCGCCAGGCGTCGGCGTCTTGCGGCGCGGCCTTGGCGGCGGATGCGTCGAGCCGGGTCAGCGCGCTTTCCTGGTCGGCGAGCACACGGTCAAGCGCCGCCACGCGCGCCGCGCCCAGGCGCTGGTCGCGCTCCTGGATGGCCCAGCGCAGCCGCTGTGCCAGCGCCTGCTGCTGCAGCGTGGACAAGGCCAGCGGCGAAAAGCTGCCGGGCCGTGCGCGCTCGGCGGCATCGGCGTCCTCGAACGCGGTCGACGCGGCGCCGCTGTCGGCGAGCAGAAAGTCGGCTTCGCGGCGCAGGTCGGGGCGGTCGGGCCGCAGCGCGCGGGCCTCGGTGTAGGCGGCGAAGGCTTGCAGCGGTTGCTTCTCGGCGCGCGCCACGGCGGCGCGCAGTTCGAGCAGGGCCACGCGGTCTTCGATCTGCGGCGCGGGCTGTCGGGCCAGGGTGTCGTAGATGGCCTTCGCACCCGCCACGTCGCCGCTGTCGAGGCGCCAGAAGACTTCATGGATGCGCGGCTCGCGGGCGTTCGGCTGGCGCGCGCGCCACAGCGCGATGGCCTCGCCCTGCAAGGCGAGGTCGTGCGTGCGGCGCGCGGCCAGTGCGAGCGGGCCCAGCGCGTAGTCGTTCAGCGTGGCGAGCGGCGCCTGGCGGGCCAGGGCGACGGCTTCGGCGAACTGGCTGTCGGCCGCGGCGATGGCAACAGCGTCGGACGCCACGCGCCGGCGATCGGCATCGGCCAGCGGCCCCGCGAGCCAGTCCTTCAGTTGCTGCAGCGCCTGCGCGGCGTCGATGCGGCCGGCGCGGCGCGCGACGATCAGCGCGTCGTGCTGCTGCGCGTCGTAGGTAACCACCGGGTTCGCGGCGGGTGTGACAACTGCAACAGGCGCCTGCGCAAAAGCCGTGGCCGAGGTACCCAGTACCAGGGCGCAAACGATCGGTGGAAATCCTCGTGCCGCATGTTCGAGGTGACGAGACAAAGCACAGGCGAGCGCCGATGGACGCCCAGCCGTGACAGTGCCTCCAGCTTTTTTCTGGATGAACACTCTGCTCCCTTGGAATGCGCCTCTTGTGCAGCCCGCCGCCGCGACAAAAGCCGAGCCGCCGGCCCGGACATGCCGGGCAGGTGGCTCTATAAAAATTGACTCTGGAAACGACTCTAGATAGAAGTGTTAACAAAGGCAAACTTAAGTGCCAGGAAATGGTTATAAACGTGAACAGATTGGCGTTTTTCGCGCTGCATTCGACAAGTTTTGTCAGACAACGGCGCTTCGAAACAGGGGCTCGCCCGGCCTAAGATCACGTGATGAATGCACCTTCGGCCTCCTCGTTGCCCCGTTTCTGGTCCCAGCTCACCACGCGCGATTTCGCGGGGCTCGACGCGGCGGCCACCGTCGCGGTATTGCCGCTGGGCGCGACCGAGCAGCACGGCCCGCATTTGCCCCTGGGCGTGGACACGGTGCTGGCCGACGGCATCGTGGCCGCGTCGCTGCCGCTGCTGCCGCCTGAACTGCCCGTGCTGTTCCTGCCCACGCAACAGATCGGCCTGAGCCCCGAGCACGCACGCTTCGCGGGCACGCTCACGCTGTCGGCCGAGACGCTGATCCGCATGTGGAACGAAATAGGCGCGGGCGTGGCGCGCGCGGGCGTGAAGAAGCTGGTGCTGTTCAACGCGCACGGCGGCCATGTGGGTGCGATGGACATCGTGGCGCGCGAGCTGCGCGCGGCGCACGGGCTCATCGTCTACAGCGTGAGCTGGTTCAACCTGCCGTTGGGCGATGCGGGCGCGCGGTTCAGCGCGCACGAACACCGCTTCGGCGTGCACGCGGGCGAGATCGAGACATCGATGATGCTGGCGCTCACGCCGCAACTCGTGCGCATGGGCGAGGCGCGGAACTTCGACTCGACGTCGCAGCAGCGTTCAGCTGACTACGCGATCCTCGGCAACGGCAAGAGCGCCAAGCTCGGCTGGGCGATGGAGGACTACAACGCGCACGGTGCGGCGGGCAATGCGTCCGCGGCGACCGCGGCCAATGGCCAGGCGGTGATCGATGCGGCCGCGCAGCAGTTGGCTTTGCTGTTGGCCGAGGTGTCCAGGTTGCCGTTGAGCACGGCGAATACGGCGCCGCTGCCGTGACGTGAAGGCTTGGTTCGTGGGGCGCTCACGCCGACGGTGTGCTCTGCTCCGCGAATGTCCCCCGCCCTTCGGGCTCCTCCTTTATTTCGCTGCGCAGAGCACACCGCCGACGTGAGCGTTTTCAGAGCACTGGTTGATCGGCCGCACACCGACAGCGTGCCCACGTGCATAGGGCATCGGGTGTCTCCCGCAGCGAAATAAAGGAGGAGGGCGAAGCCCGGGGGACATTCGCGGAGGGAGATACCCGGTGTCCTGTGCACACGCCCTGAACAACAACGCCCAATCAGGAAGCCGAACCTGCAAGTACCCCCGCGAACATGTCCGAGTCGACATTGCCCCCGCTCACGCTGATCCCCACCGTCTTGCCCCGCCACCGCTCCTGCTGCTGAAGCGCCGCTGCCAACGCCGCCGCACCCGCGCCCTCGGCCACGTTGTGCGTGTCGCTGAAAAGAATGCGCATGGCTTCGGCGATCTCGTCGTCGGTCACCGTGATCACGTCGTCGGCCTCGCGCAGGATCACCTCGACCGACTCGGGCACCGGCGTGCGGCAGGCCATGCCGTCGGCCAGCCGCGTCGTCACGGGCGAGTCCACCGGTTTGCCGGCGCGGAAGGAATCGCGGTACGCGGTGGCGTGCGCCGACACCACGCCGATGAGCTGGGTCGACACGCCGCAATGCGCGCGTGCCGCTGCCGCAGCCGCGAAGCCCGAACCCAGGCCGATGGGCACGAACAGCACGTCGGGCGGCGTTGGCGACAGCGCGCTGAAGAACTCGACATACGCCGTCGACACCCCGCGCACCAGCTCGCGGTGGAACGACGGCACGCGGTGCAGCCCGTCGCGCTCGGCCAGCACCGCCGCGTGCTCGGAGGCGGCCTGGAAATCGTCGCCGTGCTCGATCAGCGTGACACCGAGCGCGCGCATCGCGGCGTTCTTCTCGGTCGAGTTGCCGCGCGGCACCACGATGGTCGCGGCCAGCCCATGGCGCCGCGTTGCGAAGCCGACCGACTGCCCGTGGTTGCCGCGTGTCGCGCTGATGGCGTGGCGCACCTCGGGCTGCTCGCGCGCCAGCGTTTCGAAATACGTCAGCCCGCCGCGGATCTTGAACGCGCCGGCCGGCGTATGGTTCTCGTGCTTGGCCCACACCGTGGCGCCCAGGCGCTGCGCGAGCAGCGGCCAGGCGTACTGCGGCGTGGGCGGCATGGCGGCGTGCACGGTGCGTTGCGCGGCTTCGATCTCTTCGCGGGTGAACCTCACGGCGTGTCCTTTGTCTTGTTGACGGGCTTGCTTGTTTGCTCGATTACTTGCGTTCGGTCAGCGCCACGCGCACGGCCAGCGCGGCGAGCACGCTGCCCATGATGTAGCGCTGTGCGCGCAGCCAGCCCGCGCTTTGCGACAGCACGGCCGTGATGCTCGCGGCGCCGACGATCATCACCGTGTTGACCACCGCGCTGCTCGCCATCTGCGCCATGCCCAGCTGCATGCTCTGCACCAGCACCGAGCCGCGCTCGGGGTGAATGAACTGCGGAAAGAACGACAGGTAGAACATCGCCACCTTCGGGTTCAGCAGGTTCGTGAGAAAGCCCATGCGAAACAGCTTGGCCGGCGGATCGGCCGGCAGCACGCGCGCCTCGAAGGGTGCGTTGCCGCCGGGCTTGACGGCCTGCCACGCGAGCCACAGCAGGTACGCCGCGCCGGCCAGGCGGATCGCATCGAACGCGAGCGGCACGGCCAGCAGCAGCGCCGTGAGGCCGAGCGCCGCCGCGAACAGATGCACCAGGAAGGCCGCCAGCACGCCGCCCAGCGAGATGAGCCCGGCGCGGCGCCCCTGGATCAGCGTGCGCGAGACGCAATAGATCATGTTCGGCCCCGGCGTGAGCGCCAGCAGCAGCGAGGCGAGGGCGAACCAGGCGATTTCGGTAAGGGTCAGCATGGTCGTCAGAGTCCTTTGGATTCGAGCGTCACGGGGCCGCGCGGCGTGTCGAGCACGGCGATGAGATTGGGCGGGCCGGCATCGACGGCCATGCCCTGCATGCCGACGGCCGACAAGGCCGCCGCGAGGGCGGGCGCGCGCGGGTGCACGGCGCGCAGCGCGCGCATCGCGAGGCCCGACTTCGGCATGGCGTCGGTCGGGTGCACGGGCCCCCACTGGATCAGCGTGGGCAATGCGCCGTAGAACAGCCGCTGGCCGTCGTCGCGCACGGTGATGCGCCACTCGAGCCGGCCGGCCGGCGTGTCGCGCGAGGCCTCGAGCAGCTGGCCGCGATCGATGTGCGCATGTTCTTCATGCGCCAGTGCGCGCGTGGCCGCGTGGGCATCGGGCACGCGTGCGACGAAATGGATCAGCCGCGGGCCGTGCCGCGCGAGCCCGGCCTGCAGCGCGGCATCGTCGAGGTCGAACCAGCGGTGCGTCTTGGGCCGCGAGGGCCGCTTGCCCGGCTCGATCGCGATGATCTCCAGGTAGGCCGCCGGGAACGCGTCGCTCGCGATGTGGAGCAACCGGTTGTGCGTGCCCATCAGCGGATGCGTGCCGCCCGGTCCGGGCACGACGCCCAGGGTGGCTTCGCACCACGCCACGCCCTCGTCGAGCGAGGCGGCGGCGATCACGAGGTGGTCGAGCTGCGCGAGCATGGCGGGCGTTTCGTCGACTACAGCGTGACCTGGCCGTCGATGCAGGTCACGGCGTCGCCGCCGACCCAGATCGTGCCGTCGGCGTCGCGCTCGATGTACACGCGACCGGCGCGGCCGAGGCACTGGCCCTGCGCGGCGAGATAGCGATCGGGCATGTGGCCGTCGGCAATCAGCCATTCGGCCAGGCTCGCGTTGAGGCTGCCGGTGACGGGGTCTTCCTGCACGCCCACGGGCTCGGCGAAGGCGCGCACCTCCAGGTCGATCTTGGCGCCGTCGTTGTACTCGGCGGCCGGGCGGTTGCCGAAGGCGCGGGCCTCGCGGTTGGAGCGGCCGATCAGCGGCGAGGTGTCGACGGCCGTGGGCACGCCCGCCACGCCGGCCTTCACGCCCAGTTCCTTGAGCGCGCGGTGGTCGGGCGTGAGCGCCAGCACGCGTCGGCGTCGTTGACCAGCAGGCCGAACCAGACCGGGCCGTTGTCCAGCACCTGCGCCGCGATGATCTGCTGCGCCTTCAGGCCCAGCGCGCCGGCCACCTTGGCCAGCAGCGAGGGGCTGGGCGCGCTGCGCTTGAGCGGCGGCGCGGCAAAGGCCAGGCGCTCGCCCTCGCGGCGCAGTGGCACCAGGCCGGCGCCGCACTGCTGCACCACGCGGCCGGCCGCCTTGGGCTTGCCGCCGGCCTGCAGCCACGCGTGGCAGGTGCCGATGGTCGGGTGGCCGGCAAAGGGCAGCTCGCCGCCGGGCGTGAAGATGCGCACGCGGTAGTCGGCGGTGGGCTCGGTCGGGGGCAGCAGGAACGTGGTCTCGGACAGGTTGGTCCACTGCGCGAAGCGCTGCATCGTGGCGTCGTCCAGGTCGCTGCCGTCGATGACCACGGCGAGCGGATTGCCGCGATAGGCCGTGGCGGTGAAGACGTCGACTTGCTTGAAGGGGCGGGATTTCATGGGTAACTCGAGAGGATCGGGTCAGAGAGCAATGTCTGTCGAGGGGACACCGTGGAACCGGCTTTGCCGGGCCACTGGTGTTGCCCCCTGGAAGGGGGTTGGCGAAGCGACACGAAGTGCGCGAAGACTGGGGGTCATTCCAGGCTCAGGTCGAGCACGCCGCGCGTGCCCGGGCGGGAAAGCAGGTCGGCGTACCAGCGCTCGACGTTCGGCCAGTTGGGCCGGCGGTATTCCGCGGCCGGCAGGCCGAACCAGCGGTGCGCTTCGCAGCCGACCGGAATGTCGGCCATGGTGAAGCTGTCGCCGCCCAGGAAGGCGCGCGTGGCGAGGTGCGCGTCGAGCATGGCGAACAGCGCTTCGCTTTCGCGCACCGAGGCCTCGATCAGCGCGGGCTGGCGCTCCGACGGCGGCGTGCGCACCCACTGGATGAAGGCGTCGCGACTCGCGCGGTTGAGCGTGGTCTGCTGCCAGTCCATCCAGCGCTCGGCGTCGAAGCGCGCGGGCAGCTCGCTCGGGTAGAAGGTGCCGTGCGAGTGCCTGGCGCAGAGATAGCGAACGATCACGTTCGACTCCCACAGCGTCACGCGCTCGGCGCCTTCGCCGTCGTCGATGGTGGGCACCATCGCGTTCGGGTTGAGCGCGAGGTATTCGGGCGTTTGCACCACGCCGAACTTGCCGCCGGCCTCGGTGCGCTGGAAGTCGAGCCCGAGTTCCTGTGCGCACCACACCACTTTGCGGACGTTGATCGAGCTGATGCGGCCCCAGATATTGAGCATGAACGGTTTTCCTTTTCTTTCTTGATTCGGTCGGTGGCTCACGCCGGCATGACGCGCGCGGTGCCGGACACGCGGATCGAGCTGCCCGGCGCGGGCGGAATGTCGGCATGCAGCTTCGACAGCATGCCCATGTCTTCGCCCTGCACCACGTCGATGGCGCCGCCGTGCGGCCATGCGAGGTCGCGCAGGTAGCCGGCCAGCGCGGCGGTGGCGGCGCCGGTCGCGGGGTCTTCATAGACGCCGCCGGACGCGAAGGGGTTGCGCGTGTGAAAGAGCCGGGGCGCCTCGGCGTGAACGAGGACCATGGTGGCGAGCCCGGCACCGGCCATGAGCTTGCGGCCGGCCTCGAAGTCGTAGGCCATGGCGGCCAGCCGGGCGCGGCTTTTCAGCGCCAGCACCACGTGGTCGGCGCCGCCGTGGATCAGCGCGACGGGAATGCGCGGGTCGAGGTCGTCGGGGCTCAGGTCGAACAGGGCCATGGCGGCGGCGCTCATGTCGGGCGATGCCGCGGCGCTGCGCGTGGGCGGCGACTGCAGCGCCGCCGCGACCACGCCGCCTTCGCGCCGGCCCTCGACCGTGATCTGCGCGTGGTTGAGGGTGAGCGGGAACACACCGTCGCCGTGCTGCATGGCCAGCGCCGCGCCCAGCGCGATGGTCGCGTGGCCGCAGAACGGCACTTCGGACTGCGGCGCGAAATAGCGCACGCGCCAGCGGCCGTCGTCCGTGCGGGCGGCGAACGCGGTTTCCGAGAAGCCGACTTCCGCGGCGGTGGCCTGCATTTGCGCCGCGCTGGGCAGGGCGTGCGCGATGACGACGCCGGCGGGGTTGCCGCCCGTCTCGCCATCGGAGAAGGCTGCGATTTTCAGGACGTTCATGGGCGCCTTTTCAGCGGGGTGAAGGGCGGTCGAGGAAAAGCAGGCGCACGGCCAGCCCCAGCATCACGGCCGCCAGCAGGCCGCTCTGGAAACGCGCCGCGCCGGGGCGGTTGTGCAGCCAGCGCCCGACCTGTCCGCTGCACGCGCCCAGCAGCGTGTTGAAGGCCAGCGCGGCCATCGACAGCACCACGCCCAGCTGCACCAGTTGCAGCGGCACGCTGCCGCGCGCCGGATCGACGAACTGCGGCAGGAACACCATGAAGAACAGCAGCGCCTTCGGATTGACCAGGTTGTTCAGCAGCGCCATGCGCACGATGCGCCCGAAGCCAGCTGGCCGCGCCTGCGCGCCGACGCGAAGACCGCCGCCAATGCCGCTACGCAGGGCCTGCGCCGCGAGCCACACCAGGTACAGCGCGCCCGCATAGCGCAGCAGGTCGAACGAGGGCGGCCACGCGGCCACCAGCGCGGTGACGCCGGTGGCGGCGAACAGCGTGTGCACCAGGTCGGCCGCCGTGATGCCGAGCGCCGCCGCGAACCCGCCGCGCGGCCCGTGCGCCACGCCGTGCGAGAGCACGAAGGCCATGTTCGGGCCCGGCGACAGGAACAGCGCCAGCACCGCCAGCAGGAACAGCGAAAGGGTCGCGAGGCCGATCATGGTCAGGTCTTTAGTGGTGGTGGGCGCGTTGCGTTGCGTTGTGTTCCGGGTCAGGCGGCGTCGGCCACGGCCGGTTGCAGGTACGGTTCGATGTTGCCGAGGGCGCGCGTCACGTAGTCGTCTTTCTCGCCGACCGGCGCGACGTAGTGCAGCGCGCTTTTCGCCGCCTCGATGCCTTCGCTGCGCGCGATGAACCACGCCGCGAGGTAGGGCGCCGACAGGCAGCCGCCGGCGGTGGCCACGTTGCCCCTGGCAAAGAAGGGCTGGTTGAGCACCTCGATGCCGGCTTCCTGCACCCACGGCTTGGTCGTGAGGTCGGTGCACGCGGGCACCGTGCCCAGCAGGCCGAGCTTGGCGAGCAGCAGCGTGCCCGAGCACTGCGCGCCGATCAGCTGGCGCGAGGCGTCGAGCTTGCGCAGCACGCCCATGATGGCGGCGTCGTTCGCGATCTCGCGCGTGCGGATGCCGCTGCCCACGAGCACGGCGTCCGCGTCGCAGGCGGCTTCGAGCGTGGAGGTGGCATGCACCGTCACCCCGTTCATCGAGGTGACCGTGGCGCTGGGCGAGGCCAGCGTCACGCGCCAGCCGGGTGTCTTGATGCGGTTGAGCACCCCGAGCGCGATCAGCGAGTCGAGCTCGTTGAAGCCGTCGAAGGTGAGGATGGCGACGTGCATGGCGCGGCTCAGATCTGCGCGGCGGCGAGCTTCTTGTCGCCGACCAGCGCGAGCTCTTCGCGCAGCGTCTGCGCGAGCGCGGCGATGGCGGTGTCGATCTCCTCGACGCTGGCCGTCACGAACGACAGGCGCAGCGTGCGCGGATCGCCCTGGCCCGCGTAGAACGGCGCGCCGGGCACGAAGGCCACGTTGCGCTCCACCGCCTTGGGCAGCAGTGTCACGGTGTCGATGCCCTCGGGCAGGCGCGCCCACAGGAACATGCCGCCCTTGGGGGCGTTGAACTTCACGTCCAGGCCCTTCATCTCGCGCTGCAGCGCGGCGATCATCGCGTCGCGCTGGCGCTTGTACAGGGCGCGGATGGTGGGCACGTGGCGCTCCAGGAAGCCGTCCTTCATGACGGCCGAGACCATGCGCTGCGTGAAGATCGGCGTGTGCAGGTCGACGGCCTGCTTGGCCTGCAGCAGCTTCGGGTAGATCGACTTCGGCGCCACCAGGAAGCCCAGGCGCAGGCCGGGGGCCAGCACCTTGGAGAACGAGCCCAGGTAGATCACGCCCTCGGGGTTGCGCGCGGCCAGCGGCAGCGGCGGGGCTTCGTCGAACCAGAGTTCGCCGTAGGGGTTGTCCTCGACGATGGGCAGGTCCGCTGCCGCTGCGGCGGCCGACACGGCGGCGCGGCGCGCCTCGGTCATGGTGCGGCCGGTGGGGTTCTGGAAGTTGGGCAGCAGGTAGACGAAGCGCGCGTCCTTGGCCTTGGCCACGAGGTCTTCGACCACCACGCCTTCGTCGTCGCTAGCCACGCCGACCGGGTTGGGCTCCATCGGGCCGAAGGCCTGCAGCGCGCCCAGGTAGGTGGGCGTTTCGACCAGCACCTTGCTGCCCGGATCGATCAGCACCTTGGCCACCAGGTCCAGGCCCTGCTGCGAGCCGGTGGTGATGAGCACCTGCGAGGGGTCGACGTTCCACTGCAGCATGTCGGCCACGGCCTGGCGCAGCGGCGCGTAGCCTTCGCTGGCGGCGTACTGCAGCGCGGCCTGGCCGTCGTTGTGCAGCACTTCGGCGCAGGCATCGGCGAAGGCCTGGATCGGGAAGGTCTTGGGCGAGGGCAGGCCGCCGGCCAGGCTGATGATGCCGGGGCGCTCGGTGACCTTGAGGATTTCACGCAGCACCGAGGGGTTCATCTTTGCGGCGCGTGCGGCGAGTTTCCAGTTCATGGGGTCTTCTTTCAGTCGGTGAGGTGATTCAAGTCAAGCAATAGGGGCGCGGTGTCGTGACCGTGCACAGCGTGGATTTTGTTGCCGTCCGGGGCGCGCGGGTAAGCGCGGTAACGGTAATGGCCCTGGCCGCAGCGTGGGCGCAGGCCCGGCGGTGACATGGCAGAACATCAGCTTCTCCCGGACCTGGCGGCGCCGGCGGGAAGCACGGCGGCCGGTGCCGCATGTGCGGCCTGTTGCGGCTGCGACAGCCGCTTGCCGACGACCACCGTGGCCACCACCGCGATGGCGAAGCCCAGCGTCACCACGTCCAGCGGCTCGCCCAGCAGCGGGATCGACACGAGGATCGACAGGAACGGTTGCAGCAGTTGCGTCTGGCTCACACGCAGCGCGCCGCCCAGCGCCAGGCCGCGGTACCAGGCGAAGAAGCCGATCCACATCGAGAACATGCCGACGTAGACGAAGCCCAGCCAGGCCGAGGTGGCAATGGGTTGCCGCGGCCACAGCGCCAGCGTGGCCGGCAGCGTGACGGGCAGCGCCATCACGCAGACCCAACAGATCACGCGCTCGGCGCCCAGCGACGGCGTGACCTGTGCGCCGTAGATGTAGCGAACGAGGCCGCGATGACCGCGCCGACCAGCAGCAGGTCGGCCCACTCGAAGCCGAAGCCGTGCCCGGTCTGGCTCGCGCGCAGCACCGAGAACGCCACCACCAGCAGGCTGCCCGCCACGGCGCAGAGCCAGAAGCCGAGCCGCGCGCGCTGGTGCAGCACCCAGGCCGCCACGGCCGCGGTCACCAGCGGCAGCAGCGCCGTCACCACCGCCGCATGGCTGGCCGTGACCACGCGCAGCGCATAGCCCAGCAGCAGCGGATAGCCGACGACGTTGCCCAGCACCGCCATGCCCAGCGGCCGCCACTGGTGCGCGGCGGGGCGCGGCGAGCGCGTGACCAGCAGGAACACGGCCGACAGCACGCCGGCCAGCGCCGCGCGCCCGAGCGTGACGAACCACGGCGACAGCTGCGGCGCGGCCTGCGTGCCGGTGGCCAGCCGCGTCATCGGCAGCGTGACCGCGAACAGCGCCACGCCGATCACCCCGAGCCACATGCCCAGCGTCTCGTCCTTGATGCCCGGCTTCATACGCTCACCATCCACCACGCCGTGAGCACCAGCACCAGGCCCATCGCGCGGTTGAACCACAGCAGCCGCTTGCCCTTGGAGAGCCACTCGCGCAGCAGCGCGCCGACCAGCGCATAGGCGAAGTTGCTGGTGAAGGCGAAGAACAGCATCACCGGCGCCACGATGGCGAAGCGGCGCAGCGCGTCGGGCTGTCCGGCGATCCAGCCGGCCACGAGCGTGAGCGCCAGCAGCCAGGCCTTGATGTTGACGAACTGCAGCATCACGCCCTGGCCGAAGCCGACCGAGAGATTGGCGCTGTCGGCCCTGCCGAGCGTGGCGCTGCCGCTCAACTTGTAGGCCAGCCACAGCAGGTAGCCGATGCCCAGCGCCTTGATGGCCACGCGCAGCGGCGGCACCGCCACCACCAGCGCGCCGATGCCGGCGGCGCACAGCACCAGCAGCAGCGTCCAGCCGACCGGCACCGCGACCACGAAGCGCATCGCGCGCGGCAGGCCGCCGTTGGCCGCCAGGGCTGTCGAGAGCGTGGTGTTGGGACCGGGCGAGAAACTCATCGCCGTGGCCAGCACCAGCAGCGCGGTGAATTCTTGCCAGTTCATGACACACACTCTAAACTCGGGACCATTACAGTGCCAGTACAGATAGTCGAACAAACGGGCAATCTGTATTGGTCAATCCTTCGGCACAGAGCCCCTGCGGCTCTTCTGGGGCGCTCACGCATGCTGACAAGAACCTCCACCCAGTCGCTCACCGGCCAACTGGCCGACCGCCTGGCCGAGCGCATCCGCACCCGGCTGCTGCCGCCCGGCGCCCGGCTGCCTTCGGTGCGCGAATGCGCGCGCCAGCAGGGGGTGAGCCCGTACACGGTGGTGGCGGCCTACGACCAGCTGCTGGCGCAGGGGCTGGTCGAGGCCCGCCGGCAGCGCGGCTTCTACGTGCGCGATTCGGCGCCAGTACAGGACGGCCGCCCGGCCCACGGCACCGACGCCAACGGCGTGAGCGGCATGCCTGCGGCAATCGCTGTGCAGATGATGGCCTCGCGTGTACCGGCCGACGCCAGCTCGCTGATCCGCAGCATGTTCCACCGGCCGAGCGACAAGCCGCAGCCGGGCATGGGCGTGTTCCCGCCCGACTGGATGTCGTCGACCTTCATGCCCACCGCCGTGCGGCGCATGACCAGTACAGCCGCGCTGCAGGAGCTGTCGCTCCAGTACGGTGAGCCGGCCGGCGACATGAGCCTGCGGCGCAGCCTGTCGCAGAAGCTGGTGGGCATCAACGTGCCGGCCTCGCCCGACCAGATCGTGACCACCATCGGCGCCACGCATGCGCTGGACATCGTGAGCCGCACGCTGCTGCGCGCGGGCGACCCGGTGATGGTCGAGGAGCCGGGCTGGGCGCTCGAATTCGCGCGGCTCGAGGCGCTGGGCATGCGCATCCTGCCGGTGCCGCGCCGCGCCGACGGGCCCGACCTGGAGGTGATGGCGCAGTACTGCAAGCTGCACAGCCCCAAGCTGTTCGTGAGCGTGAGCGTGCTGCACAACCCGACCGGCTACAGCCTCACGCCGGGCAGCGCGCACCGCGTGCTGCAGCTGGCCAACGAGCACGACTTCCACATCGTCGAGGACGACACCTACAGCCACCTCGCGCCCGAGCACGCCACGCGGCTCAGCGCGCTCGACGGACTGCAGCGCACCATCTACGTGAGCGGCTTCGCCAAGATCCTGGCGCCCAACTGGCGCATCGGCTTCCTGGCCGCGCCGCCGGCGCTGAAGGAGCGGCTGCTGGAGACCAAGCTGCTGGCCACGCTGACCTCGCCTACGCTGTTCGAGCGGGCGCTGTCGTGGTGCATCGACCAGGGGCAACTGCGCCGGCATTCGGAGCGCGTGCGCATCCGGCTCGACGGGGCGCGCGGGCGGGCGGTGAAGCTGGCCATGTCGCACGGCTGCACCTTCGCGTCGGAGCCGGCGGGGCTGTTCGGCTGGGTCGACACCGGCGTGGACACCGACGCGCTCACGCAGCGCATGCTCGACCAGGGCTACCTGCTGGCGCCGGGCTCGCTGTTCCATGCGCGCCGGCCGCCGAGCACCATGATGCGCATCAACTTCGCGACCTCGCAGGACGCCACGTTCTGGAAGGTTTTCAGCAAGGTTCGCGGCGGGCTCTGACCGTCGGTAAAAGCCCGCGCCGGTCAGGCGCAATGGCAAAGGCTTGGAGTAAGCTGGGAACACAAGAAAACCCTCCCAGGAGACCTCCCGCATGAGCAACGCCAGCAAGCCCTTCGACTTCAGCCAGTTCGTCCCCGGATTCGACTTCCTGAAGAACCTGGCCGGCGGTGCCGCCGGTTCGGGTGCCGGCGCCGTGCCCGGCATTCCGAGCCTTGCGAGCTGGGTGGCGCCCACGCTGAGCGTGGAGGAGGTCGACAAGCGCATCCAGGAGCTCAAGACGGTGCAGTACTGGCTCGAGCAGAACGGCCATGCGCTCAAGGCGACCATCCAGGCGCTCGAGGTGCAGAAGATGACGCTGTCGACGCTGCGCGGCATGAACGTTCGGATGGAAGACATCGCCAGCGCGTTCACCAAGCAGGCGGCGGCGATGGCGCCCGCTGCAGCGGCCCCCGCGCCCGCCGCTGCTGCGGCGGCGGCGCCCGAACCCGAGCCTGAAGAGGTCGAGGTCGAGGACGAAGACGAGGCGCCCGTCGGGGAAGCGCCGGCGCCGAAGAAGGCGCGCGGCAAGACCGCCTCGGCCAAATCGAAGGCCGCCGACGGCGTGGTCGACCCGATGCAGTGGTGGGGCTCGCTGACCGAGCAGTTCCAGCAGATCGCCAGCTCGGCGCTGCAGGACGCGGCGCAGCTGAAAGTGCCGGCCATGGCCCAGCCGCTGGCCGACGCGGTCGGCAAGGTGATGGGCGGCAAGCCGGCCGTCAAGAAGGCGCCTGCCGCAACAAGGAAAACGGCGGCCCCGGCCGCCAAGAAGAAGACGTCGACCACCGCCGCCGCGCGCAAGCGAACCTCCGGCCGGCGCTGACGTCATACCCCTATATTTTTGGAAGAGAACGGGTTGGCACGCATCATGAAACTGTTTCCCTCCGGCCATGCCACCCACCCGCAATGGCGCATGGCCGCCGGCCTCGTGCTGGCCCAGTTGCGCGCACAGATGGCGCTGCCCGACTACGCGTCGCGCCGACGCTCGGGCTGCTCTACATCACCGACCACTACGCCTCCGAGGCGCAGGACATCCTCGACCACCTGAGCGCCGAACTGCCCGAGGTGACCGACTGGTCGGGTACCGTCGGCGTCGGCGTGTCGGCCAACAACGCCGAATATTTCGACGAGCCAGGCATGACCCTGATGCTCTGCGCGCTGCCGAGCGACCAGTACCGCGTGTTCTCGGGCGTGGCGCCGCTGGGCAACTCCGAAATGAGCGGTTTCGAGGCGCACACCGCCCTCGTGCACGCCGACCCGGCCACCCCCGATTTGACCGAGCTGATCGCCGAGATGGCGGGCCGCACCGACACCGGCTACCTGTTCGGCGGGTTGTCGTCGGGTCGCGGCAGCGCGCTGCAGTTCGCGGTCGGCGGCAACGGCAACATCCGCGGGCAGGGCGCCGCGGGCGGCGTGTTTTCAGGCGGCTTGTCGGGCGTGGTGTTCGGCGAGGGCGTGCGGCTGGTGTCGCGTGTCACCCAGGGCTGCCAGCCGCTGCGCTCGGGCGCGGTGCGCGAGCGCGAGATCACCGAGGCCGACGGCAACCTGTTGCTCAAGCTCGACGGCGAGCCCGCGCTCGACGTGCTGCTGGCCGACCTGCAGGTGTCGCTCGAGCGGCCGCAGGAAGCCATCGACGCCGTGCGCAACACGCTGGTGGGGTTGGCCGACGCGGGCAGCGACGGCATCCGCCGCACCGGCGATTTGGGCGCCGACGTGCTGGTGCGCCACATCATCGGGCTCGATCCGACGCGGCGCGGCATCGCCATCGCGGACACGGCCGAGGCCGGCATGCGGCTGACCTTCTGCCGGCGCAATGCGCAGGCTGCGCGGGCCGACCTGATGCGCATCTGCGCCGAGATCCGCGAAGAACTGGAGCCCGAAGAGCAGACGCTGGCCACCGCGCGCGCCGTGGCGGCGGGCGAGGCCGAGGCGGCGCCGCACCCGGCGCGGCGCATTGCCGGGGCGGTGTACGTGAGCTGCTCGGGGCGCGGCGGTCCGCACTTCGGCGCGCCGGGCGCCGAATTGCAGATCGTGCGGCACGCGCTGGGCGACGTGCCGCTGGTCGGTTTTTTTGCCGCCGGGGAAATCGCTCGGCACCACCTGTATGGGTATACGGGGGTGCTGACAGTGTTTACCGGCAACGACTGAGCGAACAGCGGCTGGTCGCTCGTTCGATCAAGCCGGTTGCAGTACGCGCGGCTGCGGTGCCGGCATGCCGGTGAACGCGAAATCGACTTCCGGTGCCAGTCCGCTCACGATCCGCGCGATCGACTTGCCCGAGCCGCAGGCGTGCGTCCAGCCGAGCGTGCCGTGGCCCGTGTTCAGGAACAGGTTCGGCAGTTTCGTCTTGCCGATCAGCGGCACGTTGCTCGGCGTGGCGGGGCGCAGGCCGGTCCAGAACTGGGCCCGCGTGGTGTCGCCGGCGCCGGGGAACAATTCTTCGACACGGCGCACGATGGCTTCACAGCGCACCTGGTTCAGGTCGCGGTCGTAGCCGTTGAGCTCGGCGGTGCCGGCGATGCGCAGGCGGTCACCCGACGCCGAGGTGTAGCGGGAGAACACCAGCTTGAATTCGTCGTCGGTCAGCGAGACCTGGTGGGCCTTCGATGCGTCCTTGACGGGCAGCGTCACCGAGTAGCCCTTGGCCGGGTAGATCGGCAGGCGAATGCCCAGCGGCGCCGCGAGCAGCGGGCTCAGCGAACCCATCGCCATCACGAAGGCGTCGCCGCGGATGCGCTGGAAACGGCCTTCGCTGTCGGTGACTTCGACGTGGTCGATGCTGCCGCCCGCTTCGCGCAGGGCGGTGATGTTGTGGCTCATCAGGAACTTCACGCCGGCCTTGGCCGCGAGGCGGGACAGCTCGCGCGCGAAGCGGTTGGCGTCGCCCGACTCGTCCTCGGCCGTGTAGGTGGCGCCGGCGAGCTTCGGGCGGATGTGGGCGAGGGCGGGCTCGATCTTCACGGCCTCGTCGGCCGAGATGACCTGGCGCTCGCAGCCCAGCGCGCGCATCTGCTCAGCGGGCGCGAGGGCGCCGTCGAATTCTTTCTGCGTCGTATAGAAGTGCAGGATGCCCTGGGTGCGCTGGTCGTAGGCCAGATTGGTGTCGCGGCGCAATTGCTGCAACATCTCGCGGCTGTATGTGCCCAAACGAACGATCTGTTCGATGTTGTGGCGCGTACGCGACGGCGTGCATTCGCGCAGAAATTGCAGGCCCCAGAGCCACTGGCGCATGTCGGCGCGGATGCGAAAGAGCAGCGGGGCGTCTTCCTTGCCCAGCCATTGCAGCACCTTGAGCGGTGCGCTGGGGTTGGCCCAGGGCTCGGCATGGCTGACCGAGATCTGCCCGCCGTTGGCGAAGCTGGTTTCGGCGGCGGGGGTGGCCTGCCGGTCGATCACGGTCACATCGTGGCCGAGTTGCTGGAGGTAATAAGCCGAAGTCACGCCGAGCAGGCCGGCGCCAAGAACGATCACGCGCATTGCAAGTACCTTTGAGGTGCAGCGCTTGAACGGCGGGTGTGGTTTTAATGCTACTTTTTCAATAGCAGGCAACCGGACGACCGCTGTCCAAGTTGCCGCTCCCCCTGTCCTCGGTACCTGAGAGATTCACCCGCTGCGCCCGCAGAGGGTTTGCTCCTTCGGTGCATCACGACGACCACGTTGGGCGGTGTGATGGCTCTCCAGACGGCTTTCGTTTCAGTTGATGCAGTACAGACCCCTTGTTCGGGCCGACCTGAGCGTTTATGGGAGTTTGCGCCTTCGGTGGGGCCACCTGGGTGGCCCGCTCTCCTGCATTGGGGGGATTGTAGGCGCGGGTTTGGTGGGCGCCAAGTCCTTCACGAGCTCGTCATGAAGCCCGGTTCTGGACGCGTCTTGAAACACATGGCCGATGGGATAATGCCCGGAAGACTGTCATAAGGCGGTCAACAGACAAGACATTTCGCGGGAGACCCCATGATTCTGGTAACCGGCGGCGCAGGCTTCATTGGCGCCAATTTCGTACTCGACTGGATCGCTCGGAACGACGAGCCGGTCGTCAATCTCGACAAACTCACCTACGCCGGCAACCTGGAGACCCTCGCGTCGCTCAAGGGCAGCCCGAAGCATATCTTCGTGCAAGGCGATATCGGTGACAGCGCGCTGATCGACCGCCTCCTGGCCGAACACAAGCCGCGCGCCGTGGTGAACTTCGCGGCGGAATCGCACGTCGACCGCTCGATCCATGGCCCGGAAGACTTCGTGCAGACCAACGTGCTCGGCACCTTCCGCCTGCTCGAATCGGTGCGAGGTTTCTGGAGCGCGCTGCCGGTCGACCAGAAGGCCGCCTTCCGTTTCCTGCACGTGTCGACCGACGAGGTCTACGGCTCGCTGTCGAAGACCGACCCCGCCTTCACCGAAGAGAACAAGTACGAGCCGAACAGCCCGTACTCGGCCAGCAAGGCCGCCAGCGACCACCTGGTGCGCGCCTGGCACCATACCTACGGCCTGCCGGTGGTCACCACCAATTGCTCGAACAACTACGGCCCGTTCCATTTCCCCGAGAAGCTCATTCCCTTGATGATCGTCAACGCGCTGGCCGGCAAGAACCTGCCCGTGTACGGCGACGGCATGCAGGTGCGCGACTGGCTTTATGTGAAGGACCACTGCAGCGCCATCCGCCGCGTGCTGGAGGCTGGCCGCCTGGGCGAGACCTACAACGTGGGCGGCTGGAACGAGAAGCCGAACATCGAGATCGTGAACACGGTCTGTGCGCTGCTCGACGAACTGCGTCCCCGCGCCGACGCCAAGCCGTACAAGGAGCAGATCAGCTACGTCACCGACCGCCCGGGTCACGACCGTCGCTACGCGATCGATGCGCGCAAGCTCGAGCGCGAACTCGGTTGGAAGCCGGCCGAGACTTTTGACACCGGCATTCGCAAGACCGTCGAGTGGTACCTGGCCAACGGCGATTGGGTGAGCAACGTGCAAAGCGGCGCATACCGCGAGTGGGTGGAGAAGCAGTACGACGCGAAGGCCGCGGCATGAAGTTGCTGCTGCTGGGCAAAGGCGGACAGGTCGGATGGGAGCTGCAGCGCAGCCTGGCTCCGCTGGGCGAGCTGATTGCGCTCGGCTCTGCGAGCACCGACTTTCATGCCGATTTCAGCAGCCCGGCGCAACTGGCGGATACCGTGATGAAGCTGCGGCCTGACGTCATCGTCAATGCCGCGGCTCACACTGCAGTCGACAAGGCCGAAAGCGAGCCTGAGCTCGCTCGAAAGCTCAATGCCACGGCCCCCGGTGTTCTTGCCGAGGCCGCGCAGCGCGTTGGCGCGCTGATCGTGCATTACTCCACCGACTACGTGTTCGATGGCAGCGGCAGCGCGCCCTGGAAAGAGGCCGATGCCACGGGTCCTCTTAGCGTCTACGGCCGGACCAAGCTCGAAGGTGAGCAATTGGTCGCCGGCAACTGCGCAAGGCACCTTATTTTTCGAACGAGCTGGGTATATGCGGCGCGAGGCGGAAACTTTGCCAAGACCATGCTGCGGCTTGCCAAAGAGCGCGACCGCCTCACGGTCATCAACGATCAGTTTGGTGCGCCTACGGGCGCCGAATTGCTTGCCGATATCACCGCGCATGCCATCCGGGCCACGTTGAAGGACTCTGCCAAGGCTGGTATCTACCACGCCGTGGCGAGCGGGGAAACCACCTGGCACGGCTATGCGCGTTTCGTTCTCGAGGAGGCCCGTCAGGCCGGCGTGGAGCTCAAGGCGCAGGCCGAGGCCGTGGAGGCCGTTCCGACGAGCGCATTTCCAACGCCCGCGACGCGGCCGCACAACTCGCGCCTCGACACCGCGAAGCTGGAAACCACTTTCGATCTGACCATGCCTCCTTGGCAAAACGGCGTTGCGCGCATGCTGCGCGAAACGCTCTGACTCACTCGCAAAGAACAAATATGACGCAACGCAAAGGCATCATCCTCGCCGGCGGCTCGGGCACCCGGCTGCATCCCGCGACGCTTGCCATGAGCAAGCAACTGCTCCCGGTGTACGACAAACCGATGATCTATTACCCGCTGAGCACGCTGATGCTCGGCGGCATGCGCGACATCCTGATCATCAGTACCCCGCAGGACACCCCTCGCTTTCAGCAGCTGCTGGGCGACGGTAGCCAGTGGGGCATCAATCTGCAGTATGCCGTTCAGCCGAGTCCCGATGGCCTGGCGCAGGCGTTCATCATCGGCGACAAGTTCGTCGGCAATGCGCCCAGTGCGCTTGTGCTTGGCGACAACATTTTCTATGGGCACGACTTCGTTCAATTGCTCGGCGATGCCGACGAGCAGAAGGTCGGAGCAACCGTGTTTGCGTATCACGTCCATGATCCCGAGCGCTATGGCGTGGTGGCTTTCGATGCACAGGGCAAGGCCAGCAGCATCGAGGAAAAGCCGTTGAAGCCCAAGAGCAATTACGCGGTGACGGGGCTGTATTTCTACGACAACCAGGTCGTCGATATTGCCAAGGCGGTGAAGCCCAGCGCGCGCGGTGAACTCGAAATCACCGCAGTCAATCAAGCCTACCTTGATCTTGGCCGGCTCAATGTCCAGATCATGCAGCGCGGTTACGCATGGCTCGATACGGGCACGCACGAGAGCCTGTTGGAAGCGGGGCAGTTCATCGCAACGCTGGAGCATCGACAGGGGCTCAAGATCGCCTGCCCTGAGGAAATTGCGTGGCGTCACGGGTTCATCGATAGCGAGCAGCTTGCCAAGCTCGCCGCGCCGCTTCAGAAAAACGGCTACGGCAAATACCTCAACCACCTGTTGGCCGAGGGAGTGCGTTCATGAAGGTCACGCGGACGGCCATTGCTGATGTGCTGTTGATCGAGCCCACTGTTTTCGGTGATGCCCGGGGCTTCTTCTTCGAGAGCTTCAATCAGAAGGCGTTCGACGATGCGGTCGGCGCGCATGTCGAGTTCGTTCAGGACAATCATTCGCGCTCGGCCAAAGGGGTGCTGCGTGGTTTGCACTATCAGGTGCAACAGCCGCAGGGCAAGCTGGTGCGCGTGGTGCGTGGTGCGGTTTTCGATGTTGCCGTGGACATCCGCAGGTCATCGCCCACTTTCGGCCAATGGGTTGGAAGCGAGCTGTCTGAAGAGAATCACACGCAACTGTGGGTTCCTCCAGGGTTGGCTCACGGTTTCCTGGTACTCAGTGAATCCGCGGACTTTCTCTACAAGACGACGGACTACTATGCGCCAAAGCATGAGCGGTGCATCGCATGGGACGACAAGACATTGTCGATTGCCTGGCCCGATATCGGCGTAGCACCCAAGCTGTCAGCGAAGGATGCTGCGGCGCCCACTTTTGCCTCGGCCGATCTGGGCGACTAGGTAGCCACCCGACGACGGTTTGAATTCCTGATGCTCGAGCAAGCATCAGTGCTTGCCCACTTTTGAGAATCCCCAAGAAATGACGAAACGCCTTGACTCTGCTGCACCCATCGGGCGCAAGTGCCTCTGGGGTTCGCTGTTTCTGAAGAGTCTCGCCAGCGCCTGAAGGCGGCAGTTCGTGAGCAGTTTGCCAATCAAGGAACAAGCCAGGCACCTCTACAGGGCTGCCAGGAGCGCATTCCGCAAGCGAGTACCAAGAAAGGTGCCGTCCCTTGCGCTGCTTTTTGACGCGGGCTGGTATGCAAAGGGGCTTGGAAAAAAAGCCGTCCTCGAGAATCCCCTCGACCATTACCTGAAGGTCGGATTCATGACGGGGGACCCCAACCCCATGTTCGATACGGCGTGGTATGTGGCGCGGCATCCTGAATTGCGCTCGGGCCGAAAAAATCCTTTCGTTCATTATTTCGAAGTAGGCGAGCGCGCCGGTGATCCACCGAGTCCCAAATTCGATCCGAAGTGGTACCTCGAGAAATACCCCGATGTTGCCGCGACAAGAGCAAGCCCTCTGGCGCACTTCTTGAGATTTGGCGCTGCCGAAGGGCGCCTCCCCAAGCGGCCCGTGCATTTCGATTCCTGGACGGCGCTCTCGAGTTTTCTGGCGGAATTGCCTCCTGCCCTGTCGGCTGTACCTTGCTCGGTCGAGCTGCCAGTGCGCGCCGTGCGGTCCTCGGAGGACTTGAGCGGAGGGCATGACGCCCACGATACTTTCCAGGTGGCCAGAGGGTCTGCGAAGGGGTGGATGGTGCGCCGGACTACCCGATGGGTGCCTACGTTGCGCGCTTGGAGAAATCGATTCTGCTTGCTGGCACGCGCTATCTTGTTGCTCCTTCTGGAGCGTTGCTGCATGACGAGAATGCATATTTTCTCGCGCAGCCGGACGTCGCCATCAAATACAAAAAGGCTACCCGCTCGGCGGTTCCCGGTCGGTTGAACATAGAGGCAATGCTGCGTCAGGGTGCCTGGGTCGAGTCGGGATTGAATGTCATGCATGAATATGAAAATAATTATTTTCATTTCATCGCGGAAACATTGCCGCGAATGGTTCTCGCGGAAGAAGCGGGGGTTCCGCCGATGGTGCCATTTCTCGTGACTGGCGATCTTCATTCCAATATCGCGAAGCTTTTCGATATTTCAAATACAGCGCGCAGGCCCGTCATTGCCCTGGAGAAGGGGACGCTGTATCGCGTGGAGGAGATGTACTATCCCTCCGACCTCACGTCGGTCATTGATGCCTACGAGGGGGGCCGTGCGGCTCGGCAAACTGGTCTTGACGTGGGGCGCATCAGCATCGCCATTGATCGTTGCAAACAGTTCTTCCCCATTGCTCCCGGCAGTGGAAGGCGAAAGATTTTTGCCAGTCGCAACGGAAGTTACCGAAATTTATTGAATCAAAAGCAGATTGAAAATCGCTTGCTGGAAAACGGCTTCGAGATCGTATGCCCTGATGAATTGAATCTCGAAGAGCAAATTCGAATATTCCAGGACGCCGAAATGATTGTGGGCCCCACGGGCGCGCAGATGAGCAATATGGTTTGGTGTCGACCGGGCACTCGTGTGCTTGTGCTGGCTTCAGATCATCCGAGTCACCAGCTCTACTTCTGGGAGCTCCTGGGGCGGGTGTCCGCCGCGGCGGTGACGGTTTTGCAGGGACCCCGTGCGAACGCGCGAGACGATATTTACAGCTTACACGATGATTATTATGTCGACGAAGATGCCGTGATCGAGGCCATCTCGCGCATAAGATAATGAGCAAGGGAACAATGATGAAAGAGATTAAAAAATCCGGGACATCCCTGTCTGATGCGGTTGAATTGATTGACTTGGAGCGCTTGAGTGATCCAAGAGGAAATTTGACTTTCATCGAGGGTGGTCGACATATTCCCTTTGATGTCCAGCGTGTGTACTATTTGTACGATGTTCCAGCGGGCGAAGCCCGTGGAGGGCATGCGCACCATAACCTGCAGCAATTGATCATTGCGGTGGCGGGGAGTTTCGATGTCATTCTGGACAATGGCTTCGAAAGAAAAACCGTTACCTGCAATCGTCCTTTTCAAGGGATTCTGATGAAATCCCTGGTCTGGCGGGAGTTGAACAATTTTTCTTCGGGTGCGGTCTGTCTGGTGCTGGCATCCATGAAATACGAAGAGTCCGACTACATCCGAAATTACGAAGATTTCATTTCTGTTGCGCGAAAAGGATAAACCCATGATTCCGTTTTTTGATATTCACGCTGGCCATGCCGAAATGGCCGACGATTTCACGCAGGCCTTTTCCAAGGTCATGAAGAGCGGCCATGTGATCATGGGTGGCGAACTCGTCGCCTTCGAAAATGAATTCGCTGCCTACTGTGGCGCGAAGCATTGCATTGGCGTGGGCAACGGTCTCGACGCGCTCGCGTTGACGCTGCGCGCGCGCGGCATCAAGGCCGGTGAGAGGTGCTCGTGCCTTCGCAGACCTTCATCGCGACATGGCTGGGTGTCTCGATGGTGGGCGCAACGCCTGTCCCGGTCGAGATCGATCCGGCAACCTACCTTCTTGATCCCGCGCGCATCAAGGAGAAGTTGACCAGCCGGACCAAGGCGATCATTCCGGTGCACCTGTATGGGCTGCCCGCTGCAATGGACGCGATCAATGAGATTGCCCGCCCGCTCGGCATCTTCGTGTTCGAAGACGCGGCACAGGCCCACGGTGCCACGCACAACGGCAAGCGGACCGGCGTCCTTGGCGATGCGGCCGCTTTCAGCTTCTATCCGACCAAGAATCTGGGCGCCATGGGCGACGCCGGTGCCGTTGTCACCAACGACGATGAACTCGCTGCCGAACTGCGCATGTTGCGCAACTACGGCTCGAGCCAGAAGTACGTGCATGAGGTCGCGGGCGTGAATTCCCGGCTCGACGAACTACAGGCTGCGCTCTTGCGCACGAAGCTTGGTCGGCTCGATGCCTGGAATGAGCAGCGTCGTGCGCTGGCGGCGCGCTATTCCGAAGGACTCCGCGGGGTGGGTGACATCCGCATTCCGCACGTGCCGAGCGACAGCACGCACGTGTACCACCTCTATGTGATCAGCACCGGCCGTCGTGCCGAACTGTCAGCGCACCTGACGGCGCAAGGTATCCAGACGTTGGTTCACTACCCCATTCCGCCGCACGTGCAAGGGGCCTATGCCGAGCTCGGCTTGCCCGCGGACAGCCTTCCCTTGGCAACGGCTGCAGCCAACGAAACCTTGTCTCTGCCGATCTGGCCGCAAATGCAGCCCGAGCAGGTCGACGCGGTGGTGGCGCAGATTCGCAAGTTCTTCGCATAGGTCACGCCACGTCAATGCCCTTGCCGCTGGTCAGTGTCGTCATCCCCATCTTCAACCAAGCCAAGTTTGTTGTTGAGACAGTGGGCAGCGCCGTTCGGCAGACCTATCGGAATCTGCAGGTCATCGCCGTGGACGATGGGTCTACGGACAACGGGCCGGAACTTCTTGAAGCTGAGTTTGGCGAGCAGATCGTTCTGCTGCGACAGAAGAATGCGGGGCCTTCAGCCGCCATCAACACCGGCTTGGCCGCGGCCGCCGGCTCTTTCATTGCGCTGCTCGGAGGGGATGACCTCTGCGTTGAAGACCGGATCGAGGTGCAACTGGAAATCATGCGCACGACGTCGCATGACATCGTCTTTTCCAAGCCCTTCCTGATCGACGAAGTCGGGGGGCCAATGGCCGATGCGAGTTTTCCGGTGTTCTTCAACAATTCGCCGGTTCCGTCGATGTTGCGGGCGTTGATTTTGCAGGGCAACTTCCTGTGCGCGCCGACGGCCTTCATGCGCCGAGAGGCTGTGCAGAGTTTGGGCGTTTTTCGCCCGGGGCTCGTGCAACTGCAGGATTACGACTACTGGTTGAGAGCCGCGGCGGCCGGTTTGAGTCTTGCCGAATTGGGGCCTCGTGTGGTTCGGTACCGCCGCCACTCTGGCAACCTGTCCTTGCAGGGCGGAAGCCTGGCTTCGGCCGCCGAAACGATTCCAGTCATCAAGACCTTGCTCGACACTGGCATGCCGGAGGAGCTTCGACGTGCTTTCCCCTATTTCTTCGAGCCCGTGCCTGACAGTTCGGTGCCATTGACCCTGTTCGACAAGGCCAGCCTGCTTCTGTCGCATCCTCGGGACGAACTGCGCATGGCGGGCCTCGAGTACGCCATCGCATTGGCCGAGGATCCGTCTTTCATGGCAAAGGCAAGCCGCCTGGGCCTGAATCTCAACCGATTGGCCCAGAAATCTTTGTGACAATCGTAAAATTTGCCCGATTCTCGTGAATGCGGATGCGCTCTGCGCCAGCATGAATCCGTCGGATTGAAGGCAGTTCGGTGCCTTCGCGGTGCTCGCAGGGATTCATCGGTCCAGCGAAGAAATCTTGCCTCTTTGCAGAAATCCAACCTCGGCAAGCCCTGGATCGCTCCCTGCATTCATGCAGCGCCGGCATCGATGGCGCACCGGGCCTCCCCAACTCAGGAATAGATCCTTTCCGATGCTGTCCAGAATAATTCAAACCGTCGCACGCAGGCTTAGAGGTGGAGCGCCGGCGCCCGTGAGTGCCGATGCCGAACCGGCCCCGATCGTGCCGGTCAGTGAGGCGGTAGTGGCATCGCCCCCGATCGACATTTATGCAGAGCATGCCAAATGGATGGCGCTGGCGGGGCAACGTGATTTCGATGGCGCCATCGAACTTTGTCTTTCGACCATCAAGAAGCCCGAGACGAGCTTCGTGGCGTCGCTGTTCCTGGGCTACGCCTATTTCCAAAGCGGAAGGCCCGCTGAAGCGCAGCGGCATCTCATCCCGGCCGTGGCACTGAACGCCGGCGACTTCTACGCCAATCTGCTGCTCGCTCAGGCCGAGAAAGCCTTGGGCCATCCGCGAGAAGCGCTCGTCAGGTACATGACCTGCTGCACCCTGGAGGCCGCATCGGTCGTCGAGCCTTCGAGGCGGCCATGGATATTGCGCTGCCGATGCGGGAGGCCGAAGAAGGGGCGGCGCTCTCGGCGCTTTTCGACAAGCTTCATGCCGAGGGCAAGCTCCCCGATCCGCTGGTGTTGAAGTTCCTGTTCTTCTGGCGGCGCGATGCCGATCTGATCGCCTTGCTGAGCCGGGCAGAAGAGGCAGGGGAGTCGAAGGCGTCTTTCCGCCGCGTTCGTGCTGTGCAGGACTGGGCACTCGCACATGGTGAGAGCTATGTGAGCCTGGGCGAGCCGGTGTCGATTCGGCTGGTCACGCCAACGGAGACGTACAGCCGTGACCCCCAGGAGAAGCATGTGCTGGGCAGTGCGCCGTACATTGCCGAAGTACGCAATGCGAAGATCGTGGGTAACTCGAGCCTCATCTACGCCGGAGAGACGGATGTGTTGTCGGATGTGCTGTCGCATCCGCATTACGGTGAGCAGGTCAGTCTTGCCTACGACAAGACTGTCATTGCGCAACGGCCCGACGCCCTGTTGCTTGCGCCGCTGGGTGCCAGCAACAGGCTGGACGAAGGAATCATGCTCTCTGGACTTGCCAGCAATGCCTATGGCCACTGGTTTGCCGAGTTTCTTCCGAAGCTGCGCTACTTTGAAAGAAGTCCGCGCTTCGCGCAGTTGCCGATCGTTGTCGATGCCGCCATGCCGCAGTCGCATTTCGACTTTTTGGCTGCGCTTGTCGGCAACTCGTTGCATCGCATCGAAAGTGGCCAGGTACTGGAAGTAGGGTGCCTCCATGTCGCGCCGACGACCACGTTCTTCCCCGTGGAATTGTTCAGGGATCATGGTGTTCCGCCGGAGCATCAGGCCTCGTGGAGCGCCGAGTCCATGCAATACATCAAGGACAGGATCGCCGAGCGTTGGAAGCTTCCCGGCCAGCGCTCGCGCCGCTTGTTTCTTTCGCGGAAGAACAGCAGCTGGCGGCTGCTGCGCAACGAAAGCGAACTCATTGAAGATTTGCAGTCGATGGGATTCGAGACGGTCTTCATGGAAGAACTCGATTTCGAGCAGCAAGTCCGCACCTTCGGCGAAGCCGAATTCGTCGTGGCGCCGAACGGCTCCGCGCTGAACAGCCTCATCTTCGCTGCGCCAGAGGTCAAGGCGTTGATCCTGGGGCAGCAAAACAGCTTCAACTGGGGCGGCTGGCTGGGGCCGATGCTCGATCTCGGGTTTCATCCCGAATTTCTTGAGGGCGAGGCTGTGGAGAGCACAGACTTCAAGCATTCCGACTACGTTGTTTCCGCCGCCAAGGTGCACGCCAAGGTGCACCAGATGCTGCAATCCTGACGCTCAGAAACCAGAAACCCCATGAACAAGCCTCTTTACGTCACCCAGCCGTACCTGCCGCCGCTGGACGAATTCCTGCCTTACCTGCAGCAGATCTGGGACAACAAGATCCTGACGAACGGCGGGCCGTTTCATCAGGAACTGGAAAAGGCGCTTTGCGAGTACCTGGGGGTCGAGCACATCGCGCTTTTCACCAACGGGACCATCGCATTGGTCACGGCGCTGCAGTCGTTGCGGATCACTGGCGAGGTGATCACCACGCCGTACTCGTTCGTTGCCACATCGCACTCACTGCTGTGGAACGGCATCAAGCCGGTGTTCGCAGACGTCGATCCGCATACGCTGAATCTGGACCCGAAGCGGATCGAAGCGCTCATTACGCCGCAGACGACAGCGATCATGCCGGTGCATTGCTACGGGCATCCCTGCGACACGCGCGCCATCCAGGCGATTGCGGACAACTACAACCTGCGGGTGATCTACGACGCGGCGCATGCGTTCGGCGTGCAGGACGAAAGCGGCAGCATCCTCAATCACGGCGACATGTCGGTCTTGAGCTTCCATGCCACGAAGGTCTTCAATACCTTTGAGGGCGGCGCAATCATCTGCAAGGATGCGATCACCAAGACTCGCATCGACCAGTTGAAGAATTTTGGTCACGTCGGGGAGGTGACGGTCGTCGCGCCGGGCATCAACGGAAAGATGAGCGAGTTCAATGCCGCGCTCGGGTTGCTGCAGTTGAAACATCTGCACAAGGCACTGGACCTGAGGCGCGCCATCGACGCCGCATATCGGCGATTGCTGCAAGACGTGCCAGGCATCGTGTGCCTGGCGGATGCCGGTGAGACGGTGGCCAACTACGCCTACTTCCCGATTCTCGTGGGCCCCGAATTCCGCCTGTCGCGCGATGGGCTCTATGAGCATCTCAAGGCAAACGGCATTCACCCGCGCCGGTACTTCTATCCGCTCATTTCCGAGTTCCCGATGTACCGGGGCCTGCCCACGGCAAGCCGTGATCACTTGCCGAATGCCAGCCGCGCGGCGGAGCGCATTCTTTGCCTGCCGATCTATCCGGACCTCGAGATGTCGCAGGTCGAGCGGATCGTCAGTCTGATCGCGGCCGCATGAGCACTGCGGCCGAACTGGAGCGAGCAACGATGAAAGTCGGGATCATGCAGCCCTACTTTCTGCCGTACATCGGGTACTTCCAGCTGATTGCGGCCGTGGATCTCTTCGTGGTGTACGACAACATCAAGTACACGAAGAAGGGCTGGATCAACCGCAACCGGCTGCTGCAGAACGGCGCGGACGCGGTGTTCTCGCTGCCGCTGAAAAAGGATTCCGATGTGCTGGACGTTCGGGAGCGCGAACTGTCGGCGGACTTCAACAGGCAGAAATTGCTCAACCAGTTCATCGGCTCGTACCGGGGAGCGCCGTATTTCGAGCAAGGCATCGAACTGGCCCACGAAATCGTGATGAGCAACGAGACGAACCTGTTTCGCTATCTTCATGCATCGATCGTGGCAACCTGCAAGTACCTCGACATCGGAACGCGCATCGAGATCTCTTCGCATGTACCCGCCGACCACGAGCTGAAGGGCGAAGATCGCGTGCTGTCGATCTGCACGGCTTGCAACGCGGACACCTACATCAACACCATCGGAGGCCTGGAGCTCTATTCGCGCGAGCGCTTCGCGGGCCAGAACATCGTGTTGCAGTTCATTCGCTCGAAGCCGTTCGAATACAGGCAGTTCGGTGCGCCCTTCGTGCCTTGGTTGTCGATGATCGACGTCATCATGTTCAACCCCGTCGACGAGATCAAGAGCTCGTTGTTAACCCAATACGAATTGATTTGAAGATGTTCACCTGGAAAAAATGGGGCAAGATTTTCAGCCCCGGCGAACAGCATGGCCGCGAGTGGATGAACGAATTCGCACAGGCGCCCGCGACGCTTTTGTTCGACGATTTCGTGCGGGTGTACTTCTCGTGCCGTCCGAAGGCGGACGCGAAGGGCCAATACGTCAGCTACTCGGCGTTTCTCGATCTGGATCGCCGCGATCTTCGCAAGGTCGTGAACATCAGCCAGAACCCGATCCTGCCGTTGGGTCCATTGGGTGCGTTCGACGAGTTCGGTATCTATCCCGTGTCGGTCGCAAGGAACGGAGACGAGGTTCGCGCCTACTACGCCGGATGGACGCGCTGCGAGTCGGTGCCTTTCAACGTGGCCATCGGTTGCGCGGTCAGCCGCGACAACGGCGAAACATTCACCAAATTGGGCGCGGGGCCGGTGATCGGCTACTCGCCCAACGAACCTTTCGTGATGAGCGGGCCCAAGATCCGGCGCTTCAACGGCAAGTGGTACCTCTGGTACATCGCCGGACGCAAATGGAAGATGGTCGACGGCCGGGCCGAGCCTGTCTACAAGATCCGCATGGCCACCTCGGACGACGGGACCACGTGGCGCAAGGAAGATCGCGATCTCATCGAGAGCCGCATCGAGGAAGACGAGGCCCAAGCCAGCCCGGACGTGTTTCATGCCAACGGGAAGTACCACATGTTCTTCTGCTACCGCTACAGCGCGGGCTATCGCGGAAAGACCTTCGGCTATCGGATCGGCTATGCCTCCAGCGAGGACCTGCTTCACTGGACGCGAGACGACAGCAAGGCGGGAATCGATGTCTCGGAAACGGGTTGGGATTCGGAGATGGTGAGCTATCCGCATGTCTTCGAGGTCGACGGACGCACCTACATGGCTTATCTGGGCAACGGCGTGGGTCGTGAGGGCTTCGGCCTGGCCCTGCTGGACGGAAGGCTGGAGTAAGACATGACGAAGCAATGGAAAAGACTCGGGAAGATCTTCGACCCGACGGCGCACGCGCTGCCCAACGGCTGTGTGCAGTTCGCCCAATCGCCGCAGACGCTGGTCTTCGACGACTTCGTGCGCATCTATTTCTCTACGCGCGCCGTCGATCCCAGGAACGGCAAGTTCCTGAGCCACGTGGCGTTCGTCGACATGGCTGCCGACCTGCGCACGGTCATTCGCGTGTCCGACAAGCCGGTGATTCCGCTCGGCGAACTCGGCTGCTTCGACGAGCACGGCATCTTCCCGATCAACATCGTGCGCCACGACGGCGATATCTTCGCCTTCACTTGCGGCTGGAACCGCCGGGTGTCGGTCTCGGTCGATACGGCCGTCGGATTGGCGCAAAGCAGCGACAACGGGCTGACTTTCTCCAAGCTCGGGCATGGGCCGGTCATGGGCGCGTCTTTGCACGAGCCTTGCTTGGTGGGCGATGCGTTCGTCCTGCCCATCGATGGCGTGTTTCACATGTGGTACATCTTCGGTACCGGCTGGAAGCAGTATCAGGACGGCGCGGCCCCCGACCGTACCTACAAGATCGGCCACGCCACGTCGACGGACCGCGTCAACTGGACGAAGGAAGAGGCGAAACAGATCATTCCGGATCGCCTGGGCCCCGACGAGAGCCAGGCGTTGCCGACGGTGGTCAAGGTGGGTAGCCGGTTCCACATGTTCTTCTGCTACCGCCAATCTTTCGATTTTCGCCAGACCAAGGGGCGGGGCTATGCAATCGGCCACGCCTATTCGGACGATCTTCAGAATTGGGTCCGGAACGACGACGAGCCTGGTCTCGCGGTGCCGGAGGGCGAGTGGGACTCCGATATGCAGTGCTATCCGCATGCCTTCACGTTCCGGGACAAGACCTACCTTCTTTACAATGGCAACGAGTTCGGGCGCCATGGCTTCGGACTCGCAGTGCTCGAATGACCTGCGGCCAGTTCGAACTCGCGGTCAATCGGGCGTCGCCTGCCGAGATCGCCGGGCATCTCCTGGAGTGCAGCGACAGTTTCGAGCCGCCCCTGGCCGCTCGCGTCGACATCGGGGCGTACAGCGCCAAGATTGCCGACAAGGCGGTTCGCTTCGAAGCCTGGAGCCCCGATGGGCGCCTCGTCGGGCTTGTGGCCGTGTACGAAAATACGGGGCCGGACCTGTTTGTGACCAATGTCAGCGTAGCACCGACGTGCCGCGGGGCGGGGCTGGCGCAGCGGCTGTTTCAGCTTTGCTTTGCCCGCCTGGATGCACAGAGGCTCAAGCGCTTCAGGCTCGAAGTCAACGGCAACAGCGAGGCGGCTGTCCGCCTGTACGCCAGGATGGGCTTCGAGCCCGAATCCCGGACGGGCGACCAGATACACATGCAACGACCCGCGGTGAGCGGAGGAACAGATGAACACTGAACGCAACTACGACGCAGAAATCGCTGACACGGCGGACCATCAATACGCCTATGGCTTCGACTTCGACGTGATGCACCCCTACATGCTGCGGTCCTTCGAGCCGTTCATGAACCGTGCGGGCAGCGTGCTGGAACTGGGCAGCTTCAAGGGCGATTTCACGCGGCGGTTGACCGGCTACTTCAACGACATTACCTGCGTGGAAGCATCGGATGTCGCCCTGACGGAAGCGAAGCGCAAGCTGGGCGACAAGATCGATTTCATCCATTCGCGATTCGAAACGGCCAAGCTGCCGCGCCGGTACGACAACATCGTGCTCACCCATGTGCTGGAGCACCTGGACGACCCCGTCGGCCTGCTCAAGCGCATCAATGACGAATGGCTGGCGGATGGCGGGCGCTTCTTCCTGGTCTGCCCGAATGCCAACGCGCCTTCGCGGCAGATCGCCGTGAAGATGGGGCTCATCACGCACAACGCGGCCGTCACGCCGGCGGAAGACCAGCATGGTCACCGCTGCACCTATTCGCTCGATACGCTGGAGCGTGATGCCGTGGCCGCCGGACTGCGTGTCGTGCATCGCAGCGGCATCTTCTTCAAGGCGCTCGCGAACTTCCAGTGGGACCGCCTGCTGGCGACCGACATCATCTCGAAGGAGTACCTCGAGGGCTGCTATCAGCTCGGGCAGGTCTATCCCGATCTTTGCTCCAGCATCTTCCTGATGTGTGAACGGGGACCGAGCAAATGAAGGTCTCGTTCGTTGTCGCCGTCTATCAGAACGAAGGCGCGATCTCCAAGACCTTCGAGAAGATCAGGGGCGTGTTCGCCGATCAACTGGCGGCGCATGCCTACGAAGTCATCTTCGTGGACGACGGCTCGACCGATGGGTCTCTCGCGGAGATACGCCAGCTTTGCGCGGCCGATCCGAACGTGAAGGGACTGACCTTCACGCGCAACTTCGGCCAGATGGCCGCCATGCTGGCGGGCTTCAAGGAGGCCTCGGGAGACGCGGTCATCAACATCTCGGCCGATCTGCAGGACCCTGTGACGCTGATCCCCCAGATGGTCGATCAGTGGCTGGCCGGCTCGGAAATCGTCATTTGCCATCGCATCGAGCGTGAAGACAGCTGGCTCGCCAAAACCTATTCCCGCATGGCCTATGGGATGCTTCGCATGGCCATTCCGCAAATGCCCGCGGGCGGCTTCGACTTCGTGCTGATGGACCGCCGGGTGATGGACGAGTTCAATGCCATCGACGTGCGCCACCGTTTCTTCCAGGGCGACCTGCTGTGGACGGGCTACCGGACGAGTTTCATTCCCTATGAACGGCAGAAGCGAACCATCGGGAAGTCGCAATACAACTTTGCCAAGAAGCTCAAGAATTTTCTGGATGCGATGCTCGATGCATCGTATCTGCCGATTCGCTTCATTTCGCTCGTCGGCCTCGTGACATCCGCACTCGGTGTGTTGTACAGCCTCAGTATCGTGTTTGCATGGATGCGGGGCGACACGCCGTTCAACGGCTGGGCTCCCATCATGATTGCCATCCTGCTGGTGGGCGGGTTGATCATGGTGATGCTCGGCGTGGTGGGCGAGTACGTGTGGCGCATCAACGAGGAAGTGCGCAAGCGGCCGAACTACGTGATCAGGGACAGGCTCTGAGCCCGGCCTTGCGGTGAGTCTTCCGGCCCTCACGAAGCAGTTTTCGAAGTTCACCGTCATCGGGGCGCTGAACTTCGTTTTCACGTTGGTTCTCTTCTACCTGGGCGTCGTCGTACTGCATGTCAATCATCTGATTGCATTGGTCATCGTCGCGCTCATCGGCATGTGCCTCACATACACCCTCAACTATTTCTGGGTGTTCAAGCCGAGCGAACGAATCACGTTCGGCGCGCGTTTCGCCAAGTACATTGCCGCGGGGCTCGTCTCCGTGGGGTTGAATGTCGTGCTTCTGCATCTGCTGACTTCAAGAACCCGCATTCCGCCTTTCTACGGGCAGATGCTGTTGATCCCGGTGATCGTGGTCTTCAATTTTCTGTCGGCAAAGCTGTGGTCGCTGCGGGCTGAGCGAGAGGTGGGTCAGTGAGTGACGCTGTGCGCGAGCCGAGCCGGCGCGCAAACGCACTGACGGATCGCGGTGTTGCGGTGTTCGCGTCGGTCGCGCTGGCCGCTGTGCTGCTCTACTGCGGATGGTCGCTGAACCGGGGCTTCGAGATCACCGACGAGGCCTATTACCTGCTGCTGGCCATGTATCCCGACGCGACGCGGCTCTACATCAGCGCGCAGCAATGGGCCATGAGCCCGCTCTGGGACATCACCGGCAGCCTGACAACTTTCAGGGCCGCCGGTCTCGTGGTGCTGATCGGGAGTTCGGCGGTGCTGGGCCTGGGCATTCTCCGGATGACCGCTAACCGCGGCTCGTGGCCTCAACGCCTGTCGGTCTTGAGTGTCTCCGTCATTTGCGGCTTGCTCTACGCGATCACCATCAATGTCTCGCCCAGCTACAACCTGTTGGCATCTGCGGGCGCGTACGCTGCCTTTGGGTGGATGCTGATTGCATGTGGGCAGCCTTCGGGCATGTTGCGCTTCGCATCGTTGATCGCCGCAGGGGCGGCTGTCGGTGTGGAGTTCGTATGCAAGCCGTCCGCGGGGGTGGCCACCTGGCTGCTCGTTGCCGTCTGCGCTGCGCTGCTTGATGGTGCTGGGCGCCCGCGCTGGTCGGCTGTGATATTCCTCGGGGCAGGTGCCGCAGCGTGCGTGGCTGTGCTCCTTCTGCTTCAGACGACCCCGGGCGCCGCGCTCGAGGCTTTCGTGGGGGGCATGGATTTGTTTCGCATGGTCCAAGGCGAGCCGATCCTGACGCGGCTTTGGCGTTACGCCGTCGAATTCTCCGTTCACACGGTCGCCGCGTTGAAGGTTCACGCGTTCCTCATTGGGGCGGTGATCGTTCACGCTGTCTGGCGTCGTTGGGCGTCGGCGGTTCTGGTTGTGGTCGCGCTCGGACACGTGATCGTCAGTGCGGACTACTTTGCCTACGGCGCCGACCAATACATCAAGTACATGCAGCACGCGCTGATACTGCTTGCGCTGTTGGTGCTGAGCGGTTGGACGTCGCTTTCGGTGCGTGAGCGGTGGCTCGCCGCCGGTCTCGTTCTTTTGCCGTACAGCGTTGCGATGGGCACGGGCAATGCGCTATTCAGCCAGGTCATCGTTTCGCTGGCTCCATGGGGCGGCCTTGCCGCACTGGCCGCCTACGCCCGGAAAAGTGCCTTCCGGGAGCGTTTCGTTTCTCTTGCCCTTCTTGCGGGTTTCGTGCTCATGACGAGCACGCAAATTCTGGTCTATCAGTCGAAGCTGCCCTACAACATGAGTTCGAGCATGCGCGAACAGGATCTGCCGGTTTCCATCGGTGCGTTGGGGCTTGTTCGCGTCGATGCGCCGACGAAGCAGTTCGTGCATGACATGGACGCGGCAGCAGCACGCTGCGGCATCACGGCTGGAACCCCGTTCCTGGGGCTCTACAACATCCCGGGAGCGGCATTGGCATTGAATGCCGTGCCAGCCATCACACCCTGGCTCAACAACGTTGCCCAGGCCGAGGCGGTGCTGGCGCGTGTGCCTTCCGTCGTCAACGAGGCGGCGATCGCGGTCAAGATGAATGCAGACGGCAGCCTCCCCGCGTTCCCGTCGCAACTGGCCGACTTTCCATCTGCTTTTCGTTATTGCGGTGAAGCGACTTATCCATACGGCGAGCAGCGAATCCGCATCTGGAAAGGTCGGGTTCCGGCTTCTTGAGTCCACGAGGCAAGGTCATCGCAATGTTTCATCGGGTGATTTCAAGCTGCCAGGGCCTCGATGTCTGCCAGTGCACTGGCGAGCTTTGTCGCATCGATGGTGTAGCTGTCGAGAAACAGGCTAGGGTCGGACACTGTGTGTTCATCGCCCGGGTTGAATAACGGATGTTCGCCCGTCAGGATCCGGTACTGGCAGCCGGCAAACAGCGCCATGTTGGACTGTGAGCAAAAGAGCTGGGTATAGGGGGAAGACAGTGCCAGGACCTTGGTTCCAGGGCGACAGAAAATCAGGTTGGTGAATGCCGCCCCCATCGCTCCGACGATCGCGCCCGCCTCGGAGAAAAGGCGCACTTGCTGCTCGAACGACAGCTGCCCCGTGTCGACGATCTCGTAGCCGAACGAGGTCAATACCTCTTCCAGTTCCGCCGTATTCGTGATGTTTCTTCCGCTTCGGCGCGCCAGAAAGATCTTTCGACGCCCTGTCTGCGCAGGGTCGATTCCGAATTTCCTGAAGACCGTGGCTTGCATGTGAGCCAGTGTGCGAAAGCAGATGGCCGAACACTTCCACATGGGTTCTCGCAGGTTGTCGGCGAGGTTGGTGCACGTCGACGGCACATAAAGTTTTTTGACTTTCAGCAGCGTCGAGTTATCCAGTCGATATATGGGCCAATCTGGAAGCATGGCTTGCAGGGAGTCGAATTCCTGGGGAAACATGCCGTCGTCGACGATCAGTGGGATATTCTGAAGCGTCTCTTTTTTTGCCAGAATGTAGCACCTTCCCAGATATTCGACGAGCCAGTGGTAATAGTTCGGACTGCAGCGGCCACTCAGCAGAATTGCCGATGGAAGAGCGACTTCTTTCTTATAGCGAAACCACAAAAGGATTTCGCTCTTCTGATCGAGAGAAACGATGTACTGCCAAATGCCGGCAACAAAGCCCCGGTGCGGATTGGCTGCTGGCTCGTAAATGACCAGCCGATTGTTCGCCAGCACCTGGAATCCGCCGACAACCGTTGCGTTGTCGATGGAGGCGATCCATTTTTGAGGTACCTCGACGGTCCTGAGAGGACGCTCCTGTCTCGATCCGATGACTTCCGGTTCGTGAAAGGTCATCGGAAAAGGGGGTTCTATTTCTTCGAGTGATTGGCCGACCTTCGGCAGGCCCGAAAAATCGATGGTCGCGAATTTTTTCAGGAGAATGTTCTCTCCCGAATCCCGGGCATTGAGTTGCCGAGAGATCGCTTTTGCCTTGAGCTTTGCGACGCGGCCTTGCCGTGCCGCCTCGAAAATCATGTATTTATAGTTTTCCAGCGTCGACTCTTGAATGGATTTTCCTTGGGTCCGGAGTTTGATCTCCAATTTGAGGAAAAATAAAAGATCTTCAATGCTTGCCGCCAGCTGGTTGAGATTTCTTTTTTTCTTTTCGGCCTTTCAGTGTGTAGTGGTCAGCTGCGGACAGGCCTTCACTTTTAACGTCCTGATATGAGTTTAGATAAAAGTTCTCATCGAGAAAAAGCCTGATCAGCCATTTTGTCGTGGTGTTCCAGCGCCAGATCGAGAATTTCTCCAGTGTGAGGTTCGGATGTCTTCCTTCGACTATTCCGTACCTGAAATAGTGATAGTTGCAATCGAGCCCCGACATTGCGACGTCACGGTATTTTTGTTTATAATATTTGTCATCCACGACGCCGGTCAATGAGAGGGCGCGCAGTATCAGAGAGCGAATTTTTTTCATAGCAGAGCTCTGTGTGTTGCAGTCTGATTCAAATTATCTGGTTTCCGCGACGAAATAACGAATTTTTTACACAATGACTTCAAATAGTGCAGCTTTCATTCACCCTCTGGCCGACGTTCAGGCCACGGATATTGGCGCGGAAACCAAGATATGGCAATTTAACGTGGTGCTTGCGGGTGCGCGCATTGGTAGTAATTGCAATATATCTGCGCATTGTTTCATAGAGAGTGATGTTGTTGTTGGAAGCAACGTCACCCTGAAATCGGGTGTTTATTTGTGGGATGGAATTACCCTTGAGGACAATGTTTTTGTAGGTCCTGGTGTCCGATTCACCAACGACATGTATCCGAGGTCAAAGGTTTATCCGGCTGCCTTCCTGCGCACCACCGTCTGCCAGGGGGCATCGATCGGTGCGGGGGCTGTTTTGACGCCTGGCTTGACCATTGGGCGAGGTGCAATGATAGCCGCAGGGGCTGTCGTTACCCGCGACGTAGAGCCGTTCTCTCTGGTGGTGGGGTCGCCTGCGCGCCATGTGAAGTTTTTGACCCCTGAAAAATGATGCTGTAATCGGGTGTGCCTGCAAGAGCGGTGGCATGGATGTCGTGGGCCGCTTTCGCGGCAGATAATTATCAAATCTAAAAATAACAGTAAACGGCAATCTCTGCGTCGATTGAAAAACAGTGTTGACTGTTGAGTGGAGTGACTTTGAGTGGTAAAGATCGATCGATCTCGGTGTGATTGAAGTTTAAATGCGCAAGGAGGGTGAATGAAGGCGGTAATTCTGGCAGGGGGCTTGGGAACACGAATTTCCGAGGAGACCGGCGTCAAGCCGAAGCCCATGATTGAAGTTGGCGGAAAGCCGATTCTCTGGCACATCATGAAAATCTATGCCGCGCACGGCGTTAACGATTTCGTGATTTGCTGTGGCTATAAGGGCTATGTAATAAAGGAATATTTCGCCAATTACTTTCTTCACATGTCCGATGTCACTTTCGACATGCTGGGAAATTCCATGGAAGTTCATCAGCGAAACGCCGAGCCTTGGCGGGTGACGCTCATTGATACAGGCGAGAACACCATGACCGGGGGGCGCCTCAAGCGTGTCGCGCCCTACGTGCAGGACGAAGAGCACTTCTGCTTCACGTATGGCGACGGCGTGGCCGACGTCGACATCACGGCCCTCATTGCGTTCCACAAGGCCCAGAAAGTCAGTGCCACACTCACTGCGGCTCTGCCGCCAGGCCGATTCGGTGCGCTTGATTTCGAAGGCGACAAGGTCCGCAGCTTCAAGGAGAAGCCCAAGGGGGATGGCGCCATGATCAACGGCGGATTTTTCGTGCTCTCTCCCGCAGTGCTGGACTACATCAAGGACGACACCACCGTATGGGAGCACGAACCGCTAGAGCGTCTGGCGGCCCAGGGACAACTCGCCGCATTCAAGCACAGCGGCTTCTGGCAGCCGATGGACACCCTGCGCGACAAGACACATCTCGAGGAGCTCTGGGCGGGAGCCAACGCGCCATGGAAGGTCTGGAAATGACCGCTTCTTTTTGGCGCGGCAAGCGGGTATTCCTGACGGGGCACACCGGCTTCAAGGGCGGTTGGCTTGCGCTTTGGCTTGAAAAGCTCGGTGCGGTTGTCACAGGCTATGCGCTGGAGCCGTCCACGCAGCCCAGTCTGTATGCGCTGGCATCGGGCCGTTCGGTCGCCAATTCCGTGATTGCCGATATCCGTGACCTTCCCAAGCTTCGGTCGGCCCTGCAGGAGTGCCGTCCGGATGTCGTCTTTCATCTGGCGGCGCAGCCCCTTGTGCGGCATTCCTATGCAGACCCGGTGGAAACCTATTCCACCAACGTGATGGGCACCGTCAATCTGCTGGAGGCCGTGCGCGCCTGCGGCAGCGTCAAAGCGGTCGTGGTCGTGACCAGTGACAAGTGCTATGAGAACCGTGAGTGGCCATGGGGCTACCGTGAGAACGAGCCGATGGGCGGGTATGACCCCTACAGCAACAGCAAAGGGTGTGCCGAGCTCGTGGTGGCGTCGTATCGCTCTTCCTTTTTCAACGAAGCGCGCCATGGCGAGCACGGTGTCGCTCTTGCAACTGCCCGCGCGGGCAATGTGATTGGCGGCGGCGATTGGTCTGCTGACCGCTTGGTGCCGGATTTGCTGCGGGCTTTCGGCGAAGGGCGCACGGCGGACATCCGGAATCCTCATGCGATACGCCCGTGGCAGCATGTGCTGGAGCCATTGCACGGCTACATGATGTTGGCGGAGCGCTTGTTCACGCAAGGGCCTGTGTGGGCGCAGCCTTGGAACTTCGGCCCGGCCGATGCCGACGCCCGTCCTGTCTCCTGGATCGCGGACCAGTTGGTGGGGCTTTGGGGCGACGGTGCGCGTTGGCATACCGACTCGCAGACGGGGCAGGGGCAGCCGCATGAAGCCAATTGGCTCAAGCTCGATTGCTCCAAGGCGCGCCAGACCTTGGGCTGGCTCCCCCGCTGGAATCTTGGCCGGAGCCTCGGCGTGATCGTCGACTGGCAGCGCGCCTGGCTTGACGGTCGCGACATGACCGCATTCACGCTCGCACAAATCGAAAAATACGAAAGCACTCCCACCGATGACTGAAATCTCTTTCCAGAAAAATGAACTGCGCAAGAAAATCCTTGCGCTCGTGGCCGAATACGGCGAATTGGCCAGCGCTCCCGCCTCCTTTGTTCCAGGCGAGACCTTGATCCCGCCTTCGGGCAAAGTCGTGGGCGCACCGGAAATGCAATTGATGGTCGATGCCTCGCTGGATGCGTGGCTGACCACCGGGCGTTTCAACACGCTTTTCGAAAGCCGCCTGGCGCAATATCTGGGCGTGAAGCACCTGATGACCGTGAATTCAGGATCGTCGGCCAATCTGGTTGCGTTCTCCGCGCTGACGTCCCCCAAGCTCGGTGATCGGGCCATCCGGCCCGGTGACGAAGTCATCGGCGTGGCGGCGGGGTTCCCCACCACGGTGAATCCGATCCTGCAATGCGGCGCTGTCCCGGTGTTCGTCGACGTGCATATTCCCACCTACAACATCGATGCGGATCAACTGGAGGCCGCGATCGGACCGCGCACCAAGGCGATCATGCTCGCGCACACACTGGGCAATCCGTACAACCTGAAGGTCGTCAAGGCGGCCTGCGAAAAGCACGGGCTCTGGCTGGTGGAGGACTGCTGCGATGCACTCGGTGCCCGCTACGAGGGGCAGATGGTCGGCACCTTCGGCGACATCGGCACGCTGAGCTTCTACCCCGCCCACCACATCACCATGGGCGAAGGCGGCGCGGTGTTCACCAACAACGACGAACTGCGGCTGATTGCCGAGTCCATCCGGGACTGGGGTCGCGACTGCTATTGCCCGCCTGGCAAGGACAACACCTGCGGCAAGCGTTTCTGCTGGAAGCTCGGCGACCTGCCCGAAGGCTACGACCACAAGTACACGTATTCCCATCTGGGCTACAACCTCAAGATCACCGATATGCAGGCCGCATGCGCATTGGCGCAACTCGACCGGCTCGACGGGTTCGTCGCGGCGCGCAAGAAGAATTTCGCCTACCTCAAGGACCGCCTGAGCAGCTGTGAAGAATTCCTGGAGTTGCCCGAGCCCACGCCCGGCTCCGAGCCATCGTGGTTCGGTTTCCCGATCACGCTGCGCGAAGCGGCGAACACCCGGCGCGTCGATCTGCTGACCTATCTCGACCAGCAGAAGGTCGGCACGCGGCTTCTGTTCGCAGGCAACCTGCTGCGCCAGCCCTACATGGTCGGGCGCAACTACAGGGTGGTTGGCGAGCTGAAGAACACCGACCGGATCATGAGCGACACATTCTGGATCGGCGTGTACCCCGGCCTGACCGAGGCCATGCTCGACCATTCCGTCGCCAGCATCGAGACCTATCTCGGCCTGCGTTTTGACTGACCTGGTCCGTCCCGTTCCGGTCGCGGAACTCGATGAAGTCTTGCGGCTGACCGCACCGGAGGTTTGGGCGGAGCTTCGCGGTCAATCGATGTTCCTGACCGGTGGCACCGGCTTCGTGGGCAAGTGGCTGCTCGAATGCCTGCTGCATGCCGAGCATGTGCTGAAGCTCGGGCTGACACTGACCGTGCTGACCCGCGAGCCGGACCGGTTCGCGCAAGGCAGCCCGCATCTGGCAAATGCCGCGGCCGTGGAATTGCTGAAGGGTGACATCGCCGACTTCGCTTTTCCTCGCAGGCCGTTCTCCTCGGTCATTCATGCGGCATTGCCCGTCGCGCCTGTGCAATCGACGGCCAAGGATCTTGAGCGGCTGGCTATGGCAGGGGCCCGTCGGGCCTGCGAGCTTGCCGCGGCAAGTGGTGCGCGCAGGTTTCTGCATGTCAGTTCGGGCGCGGTATACGGCAGCGCCATCGGCGTCGAGGCATTCGCCGAAGACCAACCGTGGAGCGAAGCGGAGAGTGCCAATGCATACACCCGCGCCAAGCGCGGTGCTGAAAGCGTTGTCGCCGAAGGCTGGCCGTTCGGTGTGGTGATTGCGCGCTGCTTCGCTTTTCTCGGCCCTTGCCTGCAAGCGCGAGCGGTGCCGCCGCGGCCCAGTTCGTGGAACAGGCGGCGCGCGGCCAAGGCATCGTCGTGCAGGGGACGGGCGAGGCCGTCCGTTCCTACCAATACGCGAGCGACATGGCGCGCTGGCTCCTGTGCTGCCTGGTGCTGGGCAAGCCGGGGCGCGCCTACAACGTCGGTGGCGATGCTGAAGTGACGATCGCGCAGCTTGCCGATGAGGTGACGCGTGCGGCCGGCACGGGCATCCCAGTGCATGTCGTCGGGCAGCCAACGCCAGGACTCGCGGGGCCGCGCTACGTGCCTTCGCTGCGGCGCGCCGCGCAAGAGCTCGGCCTGGTCAATGCGGTCGACCTCGAAGAGGGCATCCGCAGAACGCTGTCGTGGCACGCGCCGCTCGATTGATGCAAATCATCTTTCTTTTTTCAGCATGAAATCTCAATTCGATCCTTCCTCCCTGCGCAAGACAGTGGTCGAGATGGCCTATGCGGGCAACGCCGTTCACCTGGGGTGTGCCTTCTCGATCATCGAGTTGCTGTCGTGCCTGTACGGGCGCCACATGCGCTACGACAAACTCGACGCCGCCGACCCGATGCGCGACTACCTCGTTTTGAGCAAGGGACACGGCGTGATGGCGCAGTACGCGTGCCTGTATGAACTCGGATGGCTCGATCGCTCGGACATCGACAACTACTTCCACGACGGTTCGCGGCTCAAGGGGTTGTCCGATGCGCACGTGCCCGGCTGCGAGGTCACCTCGGGCACGCTGGGGCATGGGCTTTCGGTCGGCGTGGGGCTGGCATTGGCCGCCTCGCGCCGGAAGACCGGGCAGAAATGCTATGCCGTGATCGGCGACGGCGAAATCAACGAGGGGCCGATCTGGGAGGCGATGCTGTTCGCCGCGCATGCGAAGCTCGACAACCTCATGGTCATCGTGGACGCAAACGGTTTTCAGGCCATGGGCACCACCGACGAAGTGATGCAACTGGGCGATCTCAACGCCAAGTTCTCGGCCTTCGGGTTCGACGTGCTGGCGGTCGACGGTCATGACATGGATGCAATCTCCGTGGCCGTCGGCGAGCTGGAGGCGGGGCGGAATGGCCGTCCGAAGGCGCTGGTCGCAAAGACGGTCAAGGGCAAGGGGGTGTCCTACATGGAGAATGTCAACGCTTGGCACTACTCGCGCCTTAACGCCGATCTCTACGCGCAGGCACTGCGTGAACTCGACGGAGCCGTGGCATGAGGGCCGCGTTTTCCGCCGCCCTCGTCGAGGCCGCGACCCGCGACGAGCGTGTCGTGCTCCTCACGGGAGATCACGGTTACGCGCTGTTCGACGAATTCCGCAAGCGCTGCCCCGGGCAGTACATCAACGCAGGGATCGCCGAGCAGAACATGGTCGGCGTGGCCGCGGGGTTGGCCAAGGCCGGCTTCAGGCCCATCGTCTATGGGCTGAGTGCGTTTGTGCCGGTGCGGGTGGTCGAGCAGATCAAGATCGATGTCTGCTACGAGAAATTGCCTGTCATCTTCACTGGCGACGGTGCCGGGCTCGTGTACAGCACGCTGGGCACGAGCCATCAGAGTTTCGAGGACGTTGCCTGCCTGCGCGCCGTGCCGCACATCGACATCATGTCGCCTTGTGATGCGCATGAACTCACCGCATGCATGGCAACCGCGCTGCGGCAGGCCGGCCCGGTGTACCTGCGCATGGGCAAGGCGGACCTGGGCGCCGTTCATGAGGCGATGCCCGATCTGCATCGCGGTGCGCTGATCCCGGTTCGCACTGGTGGGCATGCGGTAAGCCTGATTGCCACGGGCTCGATGGTCAAGGCGGCGTGCGCGTTGGGCGAAGAACTCGATGTGCCCGTGTGGAGTGCGCCCTGGATCAAGCCGCTGGACGCGGCGCAACTGGGTGCGCTGGCCTCGCGGACCAAGGCCTTCGTGACGCTCGAGGAGCATTCGGTTGCAGGCGGGCTCGGCGCGGCCGTTCTGGAGAGCATTTCCGAGACTTGCCCTGTGCCGTTGCTGCGCATCGGCGTGGGCGAGCGCTTCTCCGAGACCTGCGGATCCTATGCGCACGCCCTTCGCGAGCACGGGCTCGACCTGGCATCGGTGCGCGAACGCGTGGCGCCATTCGTCGCGAAGTGGAAGGCGTCTTGAGGTGCTGAGTTCGCAGCTGCTGCGTTTCCTGCTGGTCGGAGGGCTGAACACCGCCGTCGGCTATGCGCTGTTCGCGGGGTTCGTCTGGGCGGGCCTGCCCTATCCGGCGGCCATCGCGTTGGCCACTGTTCTCGGAGTCGCCTTCAACTTCCAGAGTACGGGGCGACTTGTCTTTGGTGGCGCGCCCCTGTCGCAGCTCGGCCGCTTCGTGGCCGTGTACGGTGTCGTCTATCTGCTCAATGTCGGGTCGGTCGCGCTCTTGCTGCGCCTCGGCCTCAATGTGTACCTGGCGAACGCGGCAGTCCTTCTTCCCTTGGCGTTGGTGGCCTTCGTGCTGCAGCGCCGCTTTGTCTTTGCCTCTCCATGAAACACATCACCGTCGTCACCCCCTGCTACAACGAGGAAGAGAACGTCGAGGAGATTCACAGGCAGGCGCGCGCGGTCCTCGAGTCGATCGAGGGCGTGACGTACGAGCATCTGTTCATCGACAACTTTTCGTCCGACCGCACCCCCGAGCTGCTGCGCGCCATGGCCGCGGCCGATCCCAAGGTGAAGGTGATCTTCAATGCCCGAAATTTCGGGCACATCCGTTCCCCGTACTACGGCCTGTTGCAGGCGCGGGGCGACGCCGCGATTCTGCTGGTCGCCGACCTGCAAGACCCGCCCGAGCTGATGAAGGCCTTCGTCGAGCACTGGCGCGATGGCGCCAAGCTGGTGGTGGGTGTCAAACCCACGGCCGACGAATCCGGCCTGATGTTTGCAATCCGCCGCGCCTACTACCGCACGGTGACGCGCATTGCCGACGTGAAGCTGATCCAGAATTTCACGGGCTTCGGTCTCTACGACCGAAAGGTGTTGGAAGAACTCCGCCGCATCGACGATCCATATCCGTATCTGCGTGGCCTGGTGTCGGAGGTGGGCTTCGAAGCGGTACAGGTGCCCTACAACCAGCCGCGCCGCAAGCGCGGGATCACCAAGAACAACTTCTACACCCTCTACGACATTGCCATGCTGGGCATCACTTCGCACTCCCGCGTGCCGTTGCGCATCGCGACGATGGCGGGTTTTGCGTTGTCGGGGCTGAGCCTTGTGGTGTCGCTGCTCTATTTCTTTCTGAAGATCTTGTTCTGGAGCGAATTTTCAGCCGGTACCGCGCCCATCCTCATCGGGATGTTCTTCTTCGCATCGGTTCAGCTCTTCTTCATCGGCCTTTTGGGCGAATATGTAGGGGCAATCCTCACGCACGTCATGAAGCGTCCCCTGGTCGTGGAGCGTGAACGGCTGAACTTCGACAACTCGCCAGCCGACTAGCTACTAGCGCTCGACGATCCGCCCGTGTTCCAGGTGGATCACCCGATTGCACTCCTTGGCAATCAGCTCAGGCGAGTGCGACGCCAGCACCAGAATCCCCGACTTCGACACCACGTCGCGCATCCGCTTCTCGGCCTTTTCGGTAAAGGCCGCATCGCCCACCGACAGCCATTCGTCCATCAGCAGGATGTCGGCTTCGACGCTGGTCGAGATCGAGAACGCGAGGCGCATCATCATGCCGGTCGAGTAGGTGCGAACCGGCATGTTGACGTATTCGCCCAGCCCGCTGAACTCGCAGATCTCGGGCGTGAGCCGGTCGACTTCCTTCTTGCTCATGCCCATCACGAGGCCGCGCAGCATGATGTTCTCGACGCCGGTGGCGTCCATCTCGATGCCCAGCGCGGGATCGATCAGGCTGGCCACTGAACCCTGGCGCGTGAATTCGCCCGAGGACGGCTCGTAGACGCCCGCCAGCGTGCGCAGCAGCGTGGACTTGCCCGCGCCGTTGTGGCCGATCAGGCCCAGCCGGTCGCCGCTCTTGAGCTCGAGGTTGAGGCCGCTGAGCGCCTGCACCACGGTGACCCCGGTTTCCTTGCCGAAGCGCCCGCCGGTGACCGAAGCCGCCAGCGTCTTCTTGAGGGAGGCCGAGCCAGCGCCGTAGATGGGAAAGCTGACTGAAACGTTCTTGAGTGAAATGGATGCCATGGATCAGAGCCAGTAGACGACGCGGCGGCGGTATTTGACGAACAGCACGCTCGCGAGCGTCAGGCACAACACCGTCCACACGCCGATGCCGATCCAGCTGTGGATGTGGGCGACGCCACCCATCAGCGGTGTGCGCAGCAGGTCGAGCATTTGTGCGAAGGGGTTCCACAGCACGTACTTGGCGCGGCCCGGAAGGTTCTCGGGCAGCCAGAAGACGGGCGTGAGGAACATCAGCATCTGCATGATGCTGGTGACGATCTGAGTCACGTCGCGGTAGCGGGTGCAAATGAGGCCCAGCAGCAGGCCGAGCGCATGCGCGTTGACGATAAGGATCAGGAACGCCGGAATGATCAACAAGGCCGACCACGACAGCGAGACGCCGGCCCAGAGGGCAACGGGGATGTACAGCACGATCTGGTGGGCGAACTGGATCAGGTTGCGCGCCAAGCCTCGCCATACGAACAGGCTGATCGGAAAGTAACCCTGCTTCAGATAGTTGGACGAGCCGACGAAGGCATTGCAGGCGTCTGTGACCACGGTGGAGAAGAGACTCCAGAAGATCACGCCAAGCGCCAGGTGCGGGAAGAACTTGTCCAGATGGGTGCCGAAGAGCGAGGCATACAGCGGACCCATGCCGCCGATCATCACGCCCATGCTCAGCGTGAGCCACAGCGGTCCCAGCATCGAGCGCCTGTAGCGCAGAACGATGTCGAACCATGCGAGGGTCCACCAGATGTCCGTGCGGCGTGTGCCTCCCCACCAGTCGGCCAGCGCGCTGCGGTGAAGGTTGGAATGAACTTGGCTCATGTGCGTCGATACGAGTCTGCGGTGCGGAAAACGCAAGCGTCTTCGCCCGAAGAGCCTCCGGACTCTACCTTGGCGGGCATGGATGCCTCGTCAACGGCGTCGGAGAGCGGCCTCATTTCTTGTCCTTTGTGTGATCTGAACGATTTTACCGGGCAGGGAAGGGAGAGAGCCCGGGCGTGGTTTGGCCAGGCGTTCCATGCACCGCGCGGGGAGGCGCGGGCCAAGCGAAGATAATTGCCGTCTTGCGGGCCTTCAGTCCTGCGCCTCCCGTCCGCAGCAGCCCATTCGGCGTGCAACCCAAGAAAAAGTTCCCCTCGCCCGTCCCGGCCGACGGCTCGTCTATGAAATCTGTATCTCGGCTCCTCGACTTCTATTGGACAGTGCTCTGGAAAAGCCCGGGCGTCGCCGGCCGTGTCCAGCGCGCCTGGCGGGTCTTCCGCAAGGCGGGCTGGCGCGGCATGAAGTGGGAACTGGGCCGGCGCATTGCCGGGCACAACGACTACGTGCGCTGGGTCCGCGACTACGACACGCCCACCCCCGAGCGCAGGGACAAGGTCGCCCAGCGCGTGGCGGCGATGCAGAACCGCCCGCTGATCTCGGTGGTCATGCCGGCCTACAACCCCAATCCGGCCTGGCTGCGCGAAGCCATCGAGTCGGTGCGCGCGCAGATCTACCCGAACTGGGAGCTGTGCATTGCCGACGACGCCTCGCCCTCGCCCGAGGTGCGCGCGGTGCTGCAGTCGTACACCGAGTCCGATCCGCGCATCAAGGTGGTGTTCCGTCCAAAGAACGGCCATATCTCGGCGGCATCGAACAGCGCGCTGGAAGTCGCGTCCGGCACCTGGATCGCGCTCATGGACCACGACGACCTCCTGCCGGTGGACGCGCTGTTCTGGGTCGCCGAATGCATCGCCGAGCACCCCGATGTGCGTTTGATCTATTCCGACGAGGACAAGGTCGACGAGGCCGGCAACCGCTCGGGGCCGTATTTCAAGTCCGACTGGAACATCGACCTTTTCCGCTCGCAGAACATGTTCAGCCACCTGGGCGTGCTGTCCACGGACCTCGTGCGCGCCGTCGGCGGCTTCCGCCAGGGCCTGGAGGGTTCGCAGGACTGGGACCTGGTGCTGCGCTGCATGGAGCATGTCGAGGCTCGCCAGATACGCCACATCCCGCGCGTGCTCTACCACTGGCGCGTGCACGCGGAAAGCACGGCCAAGTCGATGAACGCCAAGCCCTATGCCGCGCTGGCCGGGGAGCGGGCGCTCAACGAGCATTTCGAACGCACGCAGGTTCGCGCGACGGCGGAATACCTCGGCTTCGGCTATCGGGTGCGCTACGCACTGCCGGAGCCCTTGCCGCTGGTGTCGCTGGTCATTTCGACGCGCAACGCGGCGGCGTCGCTGCGCCGCTGCGTGAATTCGATCATCGGGAACACCACCTACGCCCGTTTCGAGATCGTCATCGCCGACAACGCGTCGGACGACATCGCCACGCGCGACTACTACCAGGCGGTGGCGCAGATGCAGAACATTCGCGTGCTGCGGCACGAACAGGTGCTGGACGACGGTGCGCTGAAGAACAGCGCGGTCGAGGCCGCGCAGGGCGAGGTCGTCGCGCTGCTCGACGACACGCTGGAAGTCATCACGGCCGAATGGCTGTCCGAAATGGTGAGCCTCGCGCTGCAGCCCGGCGTGGGCGCGGTCGGTGCGCGGCTGTGGCATCCCAGCAGGACGCTGCAGCACGCCGGCATCATCCTGGGCCTGGGGCCGCACGGCGTGGCGGGCTTCTCGCACCAGGGCATGCCGGGCGGCCGTGAAGGCTACGCAGGGCGCGCCGCGCTGATCCAGTCGCTCTCGGCCGTGACGGGCGCGTGCCTCGTGATTCGCAAGGCGCACTACCAGCAGGCGGGCGGTTTCGATGCGGATCATCTGAAAGAAGCATTCGCCGACGTCGATTTCTGCCTGCGCCTGGGTGAGCTCGGCCTGCGCACCGTGTGGACGCCCTATGCCGAGCTGGTCCACCATGTGCCCGCGGGCGGCACGGCAAAACGCGGCGCGCAAGCCAGCGGGGCCTATCTCCAGGACGTGGCCCATATGAAGCAGCGTTGGGGCGCCCTGTTGCAGAACGACCCGGCCTACAACCCGAATCTCATGCTGACGCCGGAAGACTTCAGCTACGCCTGGCCCCCCCGCACGCCCCCCATCTGATGCCCCTCGAAGTCTCCGTCGCCCTCTGCACCCGCAACGGCGCGCGCTACCTCCCCGAGCAGATCCGCAGCATCTGCTCGCAGGTGCCCTTGCCGCGCGAGATCGTCGTGTCCGACGACGGCTCGACAGACGACACGCTGGCCGTCGTCCGCGACACCCTCGCCCGATGCGGCATGACGGACCAGATCGCCCTGCGCGTCTTCAGCAACACGCCGCCCCTTGGCGTCACGCGCAACTTCGAGCAGGCGGCCCGCGCCTGCAGCCACGAGCTCATCGCGCTTTGCGACCAGGACGATGTCTGGCACCCCGGTCGCCTCGCGCGCATGGTGGCGGAATTCGAGTCGCGCCCCGACCTGCTGCTGCTGCACACCGACGCGCGCCTCGTCGACGGCGACCTGAAGCCCTTGGGCTCCACGCTCTTCCACGCGCTCGAAGTGCAGCCCGCCGAACTGGCGGCCATCGTCAGCGGCCAGGCGTTCGGCGTGCTGCTGCGGCGCAACCTCGTCACCGGCGCCACCACGATGTTCCGCAAGACCCTGCTCGACGCGGCGCTCCCGTTCGCCCCGGAGTGGGTGCATGACGAGTGGCTGGCCGCCGTTGCCGCGGCCATCGGCCGCATGGACGTGCTGCCCGAGCCGACCATCGACTACCGCCAGCACGGCAACAACCAGATCGGTGCCCGTCGGCTCACGCTTTCCGAGAAGATCGGCAAGGCTTTCGTGGCGCGCGGCGACAAGCACGTGGCGCGATGGCGCCGTGCCGATGCGCTGCTGAAGCGCCTGCTGCAGCTGGGTGACCGCGTGCCGGCCGCCTACCTGGACGAGCAGCGCGCCAAGGTGGCCCACCAGCGCTTCCGGGCCGAGTTGCCGAAGGCACGCCCGCTGCGCGCCCTGCCCATCCTCATCGAGGCGGCCAGGGGCCGCTACGCCCGCTTCGGCCGCGGCGGCCACGCCATCGCGCAGGACCTGCTCGAGCGCGGCTGAGCAGGAAAAGCCGGTCAGCGCGCCGGCGTCTTCGCCCCGAGCCGCCGGTACCGCCAGAACGACCCCGACAGCCACACCTTCAGCAGGCTGGTCACGTGCCAGTAGAGGTATTTCTTGCTGCGGTGGCTCTCGCGCTGCGCGTCGTGCCGGGCCACAAGGTCTTCGCCGACCTGCAGCTTCCAGCCCGCGAGCCCGGTGCGCGCGCAGATGTCGAAGTCTTCCCCGTACATGAAGAAACGTTCATCGAAGCCGCCGACCTTGCGGTAGGCCTCGCTGCGAAACAGCATGAAAAGCCCCGGAATCCATGCCGGCACCCGGGGCCGCACGTAGCCGGGCTTCTTGCGCCCGACGATCTCGAAAGGGGTGAGCAGGGCCCGGTGCGGCTCCGGCGTGTTCTTGCCCGGCTCCAGGATGCGCGGCGTCAGCAGGCCGGCGTCGGGCGCGGCCTGCGCGAGCAAGGGCGCCAGCACGTCGCTGTCGAAGCGGATGTCCGGGTTCAGCACCAGGAACCAGGGCGTGCTGCAGCGCTCGAACGCCTGGTTGTGATTGGCACCGAAGCCCTTGGGGCTCGCGTTCTCGATCCTTTCCACCTCGAAGCCCCAGGTCCGGCCCGCGAGCAGGTCGGGCTCGGGAATGTTCAAGGTGAGCACCACCTTGGCGGTCGATGCGCGGCTGTGGCGGTCCAGCTGGTCGAGCAGCGGCAGCACCAGCGCGAGCTGGCCGTGGCTCACGATTGAAATGGTGATCGGGGGGCGGGGGGAGGGGGGTGTTGGCATGGTCTAATTTCGCTCGGGAATTCTAGGGTTCCCCAACCCCCACACATGATTGCTCTGATCGTCATCAGTTTCTTCGTCGCCGCCTTCTCGGTTCAGGTGTTCATGCGCCGCGCGCGCAGGCATGCCCGCAGCTACGGCGCCGACATGCCCCAACGCTTCCACAAGGGCCACGTGCCGCGCCTGGGCGGTGCGGGCATCCTGGTGGGCATGGGCGTGGCCTGGCTGGCCGCCGGCATCACCGGCACCGACCCGTTCAACGTCTCCTGGCCCGTGCAGACCTCGATGCTCACGCTGCTGTGCATCCTGCCGGCCGTGCTGGGCGGCATCGTCGAAGACGTCACCCAGCGCGTGAAGGTGCGCTACCGGCTCGGGTTGACCATCGGCTCGGCGCTGCTGGTGTGCTGGCTGCTGGGGCTGGGCGTGTCGCGCACCGGTTTCGAGACGGTCGACGGCTGGCTGGTGGCGATTCCGTTCGCCACCGTGCTGTTCGCGGCGCTGGCCATCGGCGGCCTGCCGCACGCCTTCAACATCATCGACGGCTACAACGGGCTCGCGGGCACGGTGGCCGTGCTGGTCTGCCTGGCCATCTCGCACGTGGCGCTGCAGGTCGCGACCGCCAGCTGGCCGCCATGGTGGTGTGCCTGGTCGGCGCCACCTTCGGCTTCCTGGTGTGGAACTACCCGCGCGGCAAGATCTTCGCCGGCGACGGCGGGGCCTACGTCTGGGGCATGGTCATCGCGGTGGCCGTGGTCACGCTGGTGCAGCGGCACCGCGTGGTGTCGCCCTGGTTCCCGATGCTGCTGCTGATCTACCCGGTGTGGGAAACGCTGTTTTCCATCTACCGCAAGCTGGCGCGCGGGCAGTCGCCCGGCACGGCCGACGCGCTGCACTTCCACCAGCTGATCTTCCGGCGCATCGTGCGCGTGGCCTTCGCGGACGACGAGGCCCGCCAGCTGCTGGCGCGCAACAACCGCACCTCGCCGTACCTGTGGATGTTCGCGGCGCTGTCGGTGGTGCCGGCGGTGCTGTTCTGGAACAACACCTACGTGCTGATGTTCTTCTGTCTTCTGTTCGTCACGACCTACGTCGGGGCGTACCTGATGATCGTGCGCTTCAAGGTGCCGCGCTGGCTGCGGCCCTGAACGCAGCCGCCCGCGTCTTTGCGAGAATCCGCTTTTTCTTCGACCACCGTCCCGGAGCCTGACCGCCCATGACCGACCCCGTCCTCAACATCCCCCCGCGCGACAAGGCCGAGATCCTGGCCCAGGCGCTGCCGTACATCCGCAAGTTCCACGGCAAGACCATCGTCATCAAGTACGGCGGCAACGCCATGACCGACCCGGCCCTGCAGGCCGACTTCGCCGAAGACGTGGTGCTGCTCAAGCTGGTGGGCATGAACCCGGTGGTGGTGCACGGCGGCGGCCCGCAGATCGAGGCGGCGCTCAACAAGCTCGGCAAGAAGGGCAGCTTCATCCAGGGCATGCGCGTGACCGACGCCGAGACCATGGAAGTCGTCGAATGGGTGCTGGCCGGCGAGGTGCAGCAGGACATCGTGGGCCTGATCAACCAGGCCGGCGGCAAGGCCGTGGGCCTGACCGGGCGCGACGGCGGCCTGATCCGCGCGCAAAAGCTCAAGCTGGCCGACCGCACCGACCCGAACCTGCACCACGACGTGGGCCAGGTCGGCGACATCGTTTCCATCGACCCCAGCGTGGTCAAGGCGCTGCAGGACGACGCCTTCATTCCCGTGGTCAGCCCGATCGGCTTCGGCGAGGACAACGAGAGCTACAACATCAACGCCGACGTCGTGGCCGGCAAGCTGGCCACCGTGCTCAAGGCCGAGAAGCTCATGCTGCTGACCAACACGCCCGGCGTGCTCGACAAGGACGGCAAGCTGCTCACCAACCTGAGCGCGCGCGAAATCGACGACCTGTTCGCCGACGGCACCATCTCGGGCGGCATGCTGCCCAAGATCGAAGGCGCGCTGGACGCGGCCAAGAGCGGCGTGAACGCCGTGCACATCATCGACGGCCGCGTGCCGCACGCGATGCTGCTCGAGATCCTGACCGACCAGGCCTACGGGACGATGATCCGCGCCCGCTGAGCCCCGGATGCGCGGGGTGGGCGCACGCTCACTGCGCTGTGCGAGAATCAATTGATTACATCTTTGCACGCGCTCCCATGCAGAACGAAGAGACGACGACAGGTGCTCCCGGCGTAGAAAGCCCGGCGGAAACGCCCACCCCCCGGCGCGCAAGCGTCCGAAGCCGGGCGAGCGGCGCGTGCAGATCCTGCAGGCGCTGGCCGCCATGCTCGAGCAACCCGGCGCCGAGCGCGTGACCACCGCCGCCCTGGCCGCCCGGCTCGAGGTGAGCGAGGCGGCGCTGTACCGCCACTTCGCGAGCAAGGCCCAGATGTTCGAGGGCCTGATCGATTTCATCGAGCAGAGCGTGTTCACGCTGGTCAACCAGATCCTCGAGCGCGAGGGCGCCACCGGCGCCCAGCAGGCCGCGCGCATCCTCACGCTGCTCGTGCAGTTCGCCGAGCGCAACCCCGGCATGACGCGCGTCATGGTGGGCGACGCGCTGGTGTTCGAGAACGAGCGCCTGCAACAGCGCATGAACCAGTTCTTCGACAAGATCGAGGCCACGCTGCGCCAGGTGCTGCGCGGCGCCGCCAATGCCGAGGGCTCGGCCACGCCCAGCGTCGACGCGCAGGTGCGCGCCGCGGCGCTCACGGCCTTCGTGGTCGGGCAGCTGCAGCGCTTTGCGCGCTCGGGCTTTCGCCGCGCGCCTTCCGAGCATCTCGAGGCCACGATCGCCCTGATCGTCTGAGCAGGGCGGGGCCTTGCGGCCCTCCCGCCGCGAGCCCTGCGGCCGTTCCGATTTGCGCTGAGGGCAGGGTACCCCGCTGCCGGGCGACTCGCTCGACGGGGCCCATCACGGGGCGTAGGATCGGTGCGCCCTTGCCGCCCAGTCGCGGCGACAAGTCCATGTTCGTGTGGCTTCTTTGAACGGAGGTTCGTATGAGCTATCACCTGGAAGGTCGCCTGCTCGAGGTCTGCAACTGCAACGTCCTTTGTCCTTGCTGGATCGGCGAGGATCCTGACAACGGCACCTGCGACACCATCGTCGCATGGCACATCGACAAGGGAACGATCGACGGCGTCGATGTCGACGGCAACACCATCGCGGCCGTGGCGCATGTGCCCGGCAACATCCTGGAAGGCAACTGGACGGCGGCGATCTTCGTCGGCGACCAGGCCTCCAAGGCCCAGGAAGAAGCGCTGCTGAGGGTCTACACCGGACAGGCCGGCGGACCGATCGCCGACCTGGCCAAGCTCATCGGCCAGGTCGTGTCGGTCGAGAGGGCGCCGATCCGCTTCACCGTGAACAACGGCAAGGGCGAGCTGGAAATCGGCAAGGACTACTACGCCGAGCTCGAGCCTTACCGCGGCGCGACCGGCGGCCAGACCGTCCTTGCCGACACCGTGTTCTCGACGGTGCCGGGCGCGCCGGTGTTCGTCGGCAAGGCCCCGACTTACCGGTCGAAGAATGCCGCGCTGGGCATCGACCTCGACATCAAGAACCACAACGCGCTGCAGAGCACCTTCGTCTTCGACGCATGAGCACGGCGGCTGGCTGGCCGCCGCGCAACGTCTCGCGTCACCGCCGGGTGTTCGTGCCGGTGCTCGCCGCGCTGATCGCGCTGGCGTGGGTCGCGTTGTGGGCGTGGTCGCGCAGTCCTTATGGGCGCTACCTGGCGCACGACGACTGGACCGCGTCGGGGCCGGCCGCGTTCGTGTGCCGGGTCGTTCCCGCCGGCGGCGTGGTCGTGCCCATGGTGCTCTACGCGGCTTCGTGGATTCTCATGACGGCGGCCATGATGCTGCCGACCACGCTGCCGCTGTTCAATGCCTTCGACCGGCTGACCGCCGCGCGCCCCGACCACCGGCGGCTTCTCATGCTGCTGGGGCTGGGCTACATGGCGGTGTGGGGCGCCTTCGGGCTGCTGGCGCACGGGCTGCACAGCGCGGTGCTGGCCCTGCTGGCCAGCGCGCCGACGCTGGCCTGGCATGGCTGGGTCATCGGCGCCGCCACCATTGCGCTGGCCGGCGCATTCCAGTTCAGCAGCCTCAAGCACCGGTGCCTGGAGAAATGCCGCACGCCGCTCAGCTTCGTCATCGAGCACTGGCGGGGGCAGGCGCAAGCCCGCCATGCGTTCGCGCTGGGCGCGCACCACGGCCTGTTCTGCGTCGGTTGCTGCTGGGCGCTGATGCTGTTGATGTTCGCGCTCGGCACCGGTAGCCTGGGCTGGATGCTCCTGCTCGCGGCCGTCATGGCGGTAGAAAAGAACGTGCCCTGGGGGCGTCGCCTCAGCGCACCGCTCGGGGTCGCGCTGCTGGGCTGGGCCGTCTGGCTGGTGGCCATGCATGTCTGAAGCGCGCGGCGACCGGACCGCGCTCCGGACCATCGCCCTCGTTGCCACGGCCATGCTCGCGTTCGCGGCCAATTCGCTGCTGTGCAGGCTCGCGCTGCAGCAGCGGGGCATCGACCCCGCCAGCTTCGGCGGCATCCGGCTGGTGTCCGGGGCGATCACGCTCGCCCTCGTCGTGCGGCTCAGGGCCAGGCCGTCTTCGCCCGGCCATGCCGGCTGGCTTGCCGCCGTCATGCTGTTTGCCTATGTTGCATTCTTTTCCTTCGCCTACCTCAGCCTGTCCGCGGGAACGGGCGCGCTGATCCTGTTCGGTGCGGTTCAGCTCACGATGCTGGGCGCGGGCCTGGGCGCTGGCGAGCGCTTCGGGCCTGTCGCGTGGTTCGGCTTCGCGCTGGCGGTGGTCGGGCTCGTGTACCTGGTGTCCCCGGGCATTGCCGCGCCGCCGCTGGTCGGCGCGGTGCTGATGGCGGTCGCGGGCGTGGCATGGGGCGTGTATTCATTGCGTGGCCGCGGCGTGGCCGACCCGTTGGCCGCCACCGCGCGCAACTTCACGCGGGCGGTGCCGCTCGCGCTGGCGCTGAGCCTGGCTTTCGTGGCCAGCGCGCATGCGGACGCGACCGGCGTGGCACTGGCCGTGGCGTCCGGCGCGCTCACCTCGGGTCTGGGCTATGTGGTCTGGTATGCGGCGCTGGGTCGCCTGTCGGCGCTGCGCGCGGCCACCGTGCAGTTGTCGGTGCCGCTGCTGGCGTCGTTCGGCGGCGTGCTGTTCCTGTCGGAGACGATCACGCCGCGGCTGGCGGTCGCCTCCGTGGCGATTCTGGGCGGCATTGCGCTCGTGCTGAGCCAGAAGTCGCGAAGCGCGCGCCGCTAGCCGGCGCTGATCCCGGTTTGCTACGCGACAACCGGCACGCCCAGCCTGGCTCCCGCCGCGACGATCTCTCCCCATGTCGCGTCGTCGATCCAGATCCCGTCCTGCCGCCTCTGCGCGCGCGCCTTGCGCTCCGGCTCGCCCGCCAACTGCACGCCGTCGAAGCCTTGCCCCGCCGGACTCTGCCGCAGCCACTGCACGAACTCGCGCGCTTCTTCGTCGAACGACTTCTGCGTGCCCAGCCGCGCTGGATCGATCAGCACCGTCAGCATGCCGTTGAGCACGGTGCGCGACGTGTCCGCCGGCCGGTGCCAGGTGCCGCCGCCCGTGAGCGCGCCGCCCAGCAGCTCGCAGGCCACGGCCATGCCGTAGCCCTTGTGCTCGCCGAAGGTCATCAGCGCGCCGAACAGGCCGTTGCCTTGCGGCACCACCACCACGCCGGGGTCGTTGGTGGGCGCGCCGTTCTCGTCGATCAGGTAGCCGTCGGGCACGCGCTCGCCCTTGTTGTGGGCCACGCGCATCTTGCCCTGGGCCACGCGGCTGGTGGCGTAGTCGAGCACGAAGGGCTCCGCCCCCGCCAGCGGCACGCCGATGCAGCACGGGTTGGTGCCGAAGCGCCCGTCGCCGCCGCCCCAGGGCGCGACCACCGGCCGCGACAGCACGTTGACGAAGTGCATCGACACCAGCCCCTGCGCCGTCGCCATTTCCGCGAAGTGCCCGATGCGCCCCAGGTGGTGCGCATGCGAGAGCGTGAAGATGCAGCTGCCGTGCTGCTTCGCGCGCGCGATGCCCAGCTCCATGGCCTGCACGCCGACGATCTGCCCGTAGCCGTGCTGGCCGTCCAGGCCCATCAGGGTGCCGATGTCCAGGTTGATCTTCACGGCCGTGTTCGGCTTCAGCCCGCCCTCGGCCACCGCGTCGACGTAGCGCGGCATCATGCCCACGCCGTGCGAGTCGTGGCCGCTGAGGTTGGCCAGCACGAGGTTGGCGGCCACCTGCCGCGCCTCGGCGGGCGCGCTGCCCGCGGCCTCCAGGATGCGGGCGACGGTGGCTTGCAGGTCGTCGGCCGGCAGTGTTCTTGGCATGGGGTCAGGCTCCTTTCGCGTTCAGCGTGATGGCATAGAGGGATGTGGTGGCGCAGATGAACAGCCGGTTGCGCTTGGGGCCGCCGAAGCACACGTTGGCCACGCGCTCGGGCACCAGTATCTTGCCCAGCAATGTGCCGTCGGCGGCGTAGGCGTGCACGCCGTCACCCGCGCTGGTCCAGATGCGGCCTTCGGTGTCGAGCCGGAAGCCGTCGAACAGGCCGTTGGTGCATTCGGCGAACACCTCGCCGCCGCTGAGCGTGCGGCCGTCCGCGCCCACCTTGAAGCGGCGCAGGTGCCGCGGCCCGTCCACCGCATGGCTCGCGCCGGTGTCGGCGATGTACAGCAGCGACTCGTCGGGCGAGAACGCCAGCCCGTTGGGCTTCACGAAGTCGTCGGTCATGCGCTGCACTTCGCCGCTGGCGGGGTCGGCGCGGTAGACGTGGCAGGCGCCGATCTCGCTGTCGGCCTTCATGCCTTCGTAGTCCGACAGGATGCCGTAGCTCGGGTCGGTGAACCACACGCCGCCGTCCGAATGCACCACCACGTCGTTCGGCGAATTGAGCCGCTTGCCCTGCCAGTGCGAGGCCAGCACGGTGATGCTGCCGTCGTGCTCGGTGCGCGTCACGCGCCGCGTCAGGTGCTCGCAGCTCACGAGCCGGCCCTGGCGGTCGACCGTGTGGCCGTTGGTGTTGTCGGCGGGTTCGCGGAACACGCCCACGGTGCCGTTCACTTCGTCGTAGCGCAGCATGCGGTTGTTCGGAATGTCCGACCACACCAGCGTGCGGTGCGCGCCGAACCACGCGGGGCCTTCGCACCAGCGCGCGCCGGTCCACAGGCGCTCCAGGCGCTCGGGGCCGGGAATGCAGGCCTTGAAGCGCGGGTCCAGGTGTTCGAAGCCGGCGCCGTCCAGCACGCCGTAGGGATGAGTGGCCATGGTGTCTTCCTTCTTTGCTTGAATGGGATGTGCGGCGGCTTCAGCGCCCGGGCCGCGAACTCGCCAGCACGATGACGGCGATGATGATCAGGCCGGTCAGCAGCATGCGCAGCCCCGGCCCGGCGCCGACGGCGTTGAGCAGCGCCACCAGCAGGAACATGAACATGGCCGCGCCCCAGATGCCCGGCACGCTCGGCCGGCCGCCCGCCACGGCGGTGCCGCCGATGACGACCACCGCGATGGTCATCAGCAGGTACTCCTGCCCCTGGTCGAGCGAGTTGCCGCCCGAAAAGCCCGCGATCAGCGCGCCCGTGAGGCCCGCGAGCGCGGCGCAGATCACGTAGGCCAGCAGCCGCGTGCGCTCCACGCGCAGCCCCGCGAGCTGGGCCGCGCGCCGGTTCTGGCCCACCGCGGCAATCGAGCGGCCGAGCGCCGTGCGCTCCAGCATCAGCGTCACCAGCAGCGTGACCGCAATGGCCAGGAGCGCCACCAGCGGCACGCCCAGGATGCGCTGCGCCATCAGGTCCGAGAACAGCGCCGGCGGCTTCACCTTGAGCCCGCGCCCGAAGTTGATGGCCACCGACATCACGATCAGCGAGGCCGCGAGCGTGGCGATAATCGGCGGAATGCGCAGCAGCCGGATCAGCCCGAAGTTGAACAGGCCCACGCCTGCGCCCACCGCCGTGGCCACCAGCAGGCCCGGCAGCAGCATGGCGTTGTTGCCGTCCATCACCACCATCGCGGCCGCGCCCGACAGCGCGATGGTCGACGGAATCGACAGGTCGGCGTTGCCCGGCCCGACGCTGATCACCAGCATCTGCCCCAGCGACACCAGCACCGTGAACGCCGAGAACGCGAGCGCCGCGGCCAGCAGCTCGCCCGAGCCCTGGCCGTGCCCGGTCCACACCGTGGCGGCCCAGGCCAGCACCGCGGCCACGCACGAGCCCAGCCACGGGCGGTTGCGCACGAGGCGCTTCCAGCGCGGCGCGGTTGCCACGGTTGCGGGCACGGGCGCGGCCATGCTGTTGTCGCGGCGCTCATCGCTTGCCTCCCAGCAGGTCGATGGCCGCGCGCAGGCCGAGCACGGCCACCAGGATCAGCCCCTGCATGCCCACCTGCCAGTCCGGTGCGATGTTGAGAAAGGTGAGGAACGAGGCCGCCAGCGTCACCGTGAGCGCACCGATCACCGCGCCCACCGGCGACACCTTGCCGCCCGCGAACTCGGCCCCGCCCAGAATGGCCGCCGCAATGGCCACCAGCGTGTAGCGCGAGGCGATGTTGGCGTCGGCCGACGTGGCCTGCCCCACCAGCATCAGCCCCGAGCACACGCCGAAGACGCCGGCAATCGCGTACACGCCGGCGCGCACGCGCACCATGTTCCAGCCCGCGCGCGCAATCGCGCCGGGGTTGCCGCCGAGCCCGCGCACCAGCGTGCCGAACGCGCTGCGCGTGATCAGCAGGTGCCCGCCGATGGCCGCGACGATCGCCATCCAGATCGGCATCGGCATGAGCGGCGTGCGCCAGCTCATGGCGCCGCGCAGCCAGTCGGGCGCCGTGCCGCCCGGCGTGGGCAGCAGCAGCACCGCGCAGCCCAGCCACACGAACGACAGCCCCAGCGTGACCACGATCGACGGCAACTGCCGCGCCTCGATCACCGCGCCCGCCAGCGCGTACACCGCCACGGCGGCGGCCAGCGCCGCCACCGCGAGCAGCGGCTGCGTGGGCATCAGCGTCGCGCCGATGCAGGCCACCAGCGACACGAACGGGCCGATCGACAAATCGAGGTCGCTCACCGCCAGCACCATCATCTGCGCGAGCGTCGCGAACATCACCGGAATGGCCAGGTTCAGCAGCAGGTTGATGCCGAAGTAGGACATCGCGCGCGGCTGCTTCAGGAACACCGCCGCCAGCAGCAGCGCCAGCGCCACCGCCGGCAGCAGCGCATGCAGCATCGCCACGCGTCGCGCCGAGTTGACCGGCGCACCGCGTGCGCCGCGTGCGCCAGTCGAGGTCATTGCCATGCCGCTCATGCCGCTACCTCCTCGAAAGAGAGGGCGACCACGCGCTCCTCGCTGATGTCGTCGCCGGCCAGTTCGCCGACCACGCGCCCGTTGCTGAACACGTAGACGCGGTCGCAGTGGTGCAGTTCATCGAACTCGGTCGTGTACCAGACGAAGGTGCGGCCGTTGCGCGCCTCTTCGCGGATCAGCGCGTACACGTCGCGCTTGGTGCCCACGTCGACGCCGCGCATCGGGTCGTCCATCAGGATCACCGGCGCGACGCGCCGAGCGCGCGCGCGAACAGCACCTTCTGCTGGTTGCCGCCCGAGAGCGAGCCGATGGGCAGCGCCATGTCGGGCGTGACCAGCCCCAGGCGCTGGCGCCACTGGTCGGCCTGCTGCTGCTCGCGCTTCAGGTCGATCAGCGGGCCGCGCGAACGCAGCTCGGCGAGCCAGCCCACCGTCATGTTGCGGGCGATCGACCAGAGGTTGAACACGCCGTCGGTCTGCCGGTCGCCCGCGACGAAGGCGGTCGCGCCCTCGACGCGCATCGCGTCGGTGGCCCTGCGCTGCGAGGCCTCCTGCAGCGCGAGCAGCATCGCGGTCTGGCCGTGTCCGGCCAGGCCGGCAAGGCCGATCACTTCGCCGCGCGTCGCGTGCATCGGCAGGCCGCGCTGCGGTGACGCTTGCACCTGCACGACGGTCCGCGCGGCGCCGCTCGCATCGCGCGGCCTTGCGGTTGCCGCGGCGGCCGGTGCTTCTTCGTCTTTCTCCAGGGCTTGCCCCATCGTCGCCACGAGGCGGTCGCGGTCGGTCTCCGCGGTCGGCGTGGTCTGCACCACCTGCCCGTCGCGCATCACCACCAGCCGGTCGGTCACCGCGAAAATTTCACGCAGCTTGTGCGTGATCAGCACGCAGGTCTTGCCCTCGGCCACGAAGCTGCGGATGTACGCCAGCAACTGCGAGGCCGCCTGCCCGTCGAGCGACGAAGTGGGCTCGTCGAGGATCATCAGCTCCAGCGGCTGCGAGCCCGGCGTGAACGCCCGCGCGACCTCGACGATCTGCCGCTTGCCGATGGGCAGCTCGCCCGCCACGTCGTCGGGCCGCAACCCGTGCCCCGGAAAGATGCGGTCGAGCGAGGCCATCAGCTGTGCGCCCGCGCGCTTGCGCCACGACCATTCGGCCGACTGCGGCTGCGCGATGCGCAGGTTCTCCGCGAGCGTGAGGTTGTCGCACAGCGACAGTTCCTGGAACACGCAGCGCAACCCCCAGCGCCGCGCTTCGCGCAGGCTCCAGGCCGGCGCGTCCGGCAGCCGGTTGGCAAAGCGCAGCGCGCCCCGGTCGGGCGCCAGCGCGCCGCACAGCACGTTGACCAGCGTCGACTTGCCCGCGCCGTTGTGCCCCACCAGCCCCACGCACTCGCCGCGCCGCAGTTGCAGGTCGACCCCGCGCAGCGCCTGCACGGCCCCGAAGGACCGTGCGGTGCCGCGTGCCTCGACGAGGACCTCGCCCATCACTTCGCCTTGGCCAGGAAATCGACGACGTCCTTCTGCGAATACTCCACGTTCACCACGCCGCCCACTTCGGTGTTCTTCACCGCCGCGTCGAGCGTGTCCTGCGTCACGACGCTGATCGGCAGCTTCAGGTCTTTCGGCACCTTGGCGCCCGAGAGAATCTGCTGCGCCACCCAGAACGCGAAGGTCGACGCACCCGGCGCGATGCTGGCCGACATCGTCTGGTACTTGTTGGCGTCGCGCTGTTCCTTCCACCACGCGAGCTCGTCCTGGCGGTTGCCCATGAAGATCACCGGCGTCGGCCGGCCCGCCGCCTTGAAGGCCTGCGCCACGCCATAGCCGTCGCCGCCCTGCGTGGCCACCGCCGTCACCGGCGGCAGCGTCGAGAGAATCGCCGACACCTCCTTCTGCGCCACCGTCTGCGTCCAGTTGCCGTGCACCGAGCCGACGATCTTGTATTCGGGCCGCTTGGCCACCGCGCCGGTGATGCCCTGGTGGATCTCGTCGTCCACGAACACCCCCGCGATGCCGCGCACCTCGAGCAGGTTGCCCTTCAGGCCCCGGCTTGCGAAGTAGTCGATCTGCATCTGCCCCAGCTGCTTGAAGTCCACCGCGATGCGGTAGGCGCAAGGCTCCGTCACCACCCCGTCGAACGACACCACCACGATGCCCGCGTCGCAGGCCTGCTTGATCGCGCCGTTCAGCGCCGTGGGCGAAGCCGAGTTGATGACGATGGCGTCGAAGCCCTGCAGGATCATGTTCTGGATCTGCGCGGCCTGCTCGGTGGCCTGGTTCTCCGACGTGGTGAAGCTCGGGGCTTGCCCGACCACGCCCTTTGCCACCGCGTCCTTCGTCACCTTGTCCCAGCTCTTGAGCATGGCCTGTCGCCACGAGTTGCCCGCGAAGTTGTTCGACAGCGCGATCTTCTTGGCCTTGGTGTCGGCCGCGTTTGCGGCGGGAACGTGGGCGACGGCGGCGGCGCCCAGTGCGAGGGCCGCGGCCAGCGCGGAGGATGAGAGGCGGATCTTCTTCATGGTTCTTGACCTTCTTCGTTGACCGTCGCCGCTGTCCCGGCGCCGGATGTCTCCTTGCAGGGGCCCGTGTGCGATGCCGCGCGGGTCAGCGCGCGGCGTCCGGGCGTGGGAAATGGGTTGCGCCGCGGGCTACATCACCGCGCCGACCTGCCAGGGAACGAACTCGTTCTGGCCGTAGCGTGCTGCTCGCTCTTGGAGTGCGCGCCCGAGGCGGTGGCCAGCACCAGCTCGAAAATGCGCTGGCCCATCTCCTGGATGGAGGCGGTGCCGTCGACGATCTCGCCGCAGTTGATGTCCATGTCTTCTTCCTGCCGCTGCCACAGCGCCGAGTTGGTCGCGAGCTTGAGCGAAGGCGAGGGCGCGCAGCCGTAGGCCGAGCCGCGCCCCGTGGTGAAGCAGATCAGGTTGGCGCCGCCGGCCACCTGGCCCGTGGCGCTCACCGGGTCGTAGCCCGGCGTGTCCATGTAGACGAAGCCGTGCGCGCTCACGGGCTCCGCGTATTCGTACACCGCCTCCAGGTTGCTGGTGCCGCCCTTGGCGACCGCGCCCAGCGACTTCTCCAGGATGGTGGTGAGCCCGCCCGCCTTGTTGCCCGGCGAGGGGTTGTTGTTCATCTCGCCCTCGTTGATCTCGGTGTAGTGCTCCCACCACTTGATGCGGTCCACCAGCTTCTGGCCGACCTCGCGCTTCACCGCGCGGCGCGTGAGCAGGTGCTCGGCGCCGTACACCTCGGGCGTCTCGCTGAGGATGGCCGTGCCACCGTGCGCCACCAGCAGGTCGACCGCCGCGCCCAGCGCCGGGTTGGCGCTGATGCCCGAGTAGCCGTCGGAGCCGCCGCACTGCAGCCCGATGGTGATGTGCGCCGCGCTGCACGGCTCGCGCTTCACCGCGTTGGCGCGCGGCAGCATTTCGTTGATGAGCGCCACGCCCTTCTCGACCGTCTTGCGCGTGCCGCCCGTGTCCTGGATGTTGAAGGTGCGGAAGTTCTCGCCCTCGGCCAGGTGGCCGGTCGTGAGCCAGGCGTTGATCTGGTTGGCCTCGCAGCCCAGGCCCACCACCAGCACCGCCGCGAAGTTGGCGTGCGTGGCGTAGCCCGTGAGCGTGCGCTCCAGGATCTGCATGCCCATGCCCTCGGTGTCCATGCCGCAGCCCGTGCCGTGCGTGAGCGCGACGATGCCGTCGACGTTCGGGAACGCGGCCAGCGCCTGCGGGTTGGTCTTGCGCGAGAAGTGGTCGGCGATGGCGCGCGCGGCCGTGGCCGAGCAGTTCACGCTGGTCAGCACGCCGATGTAGTTGCGCGTGGCCACGCGGCCGTCCTTGCGCTTGATGCCCATGAAGGTGGCCTCGCGTTTGGCGGGCGCGGGCTTCACGTCGGCGCCGAAGGCGTAGTCGCGCTCGAAGTCGCCCTTGTCGGGGCCCATGTCGAGGTTCTGCGTGTGCACGTGCTCGCCGGCCGCAATGGGGCGGCTCGCGAAACCGATGATCTGGTTGTAGCGGCGCACCGGTTCGCCGGGCGCGATGTCGCGCATCGCGATCTTGTGGCCCGGCGGAATGAGGCCGCGCACGGCCACGTTTTCGACGGTGGCGCCGCCGAGCAATTGGGAGCGCGCGATGACGACGTCGTCGGCGGGATGGAGTCTGATGTAAGGGGTCATGGTGGGGGTCTGCTGGCGTTTGCTTGCTTGTTCGGTCGCGTGTTTTCAGGTGGCCTTCGCGCGGCGCCAGCTCGCGCTGAATCTCTGGTGGAACTTGTCCATGTGCTGGTGCATGGCGTCGCGCGCCGCGGCGGGGTCGCGCGCGGCGACCGCGTCGAGAATGGCCTCGTGCTCGCCGATGGCGGCCTGCCACGAGTCCATGGTCTCGAAGTAATCGATCATCCGGGCGAAGATCGGCCCGTGCCGCGACTCCCAGAAGCCCTGCACCGTTTCGGTCAGCACCACGTTGCCGCAGGCGTTGACGATGGCCAGGTGAAAGGCGCGGTCGCCTTCGTGCGGCACTTCGTTGCGCGCGGCCATCTCGCGCATCGTCTGGATCGCGCGGCGCATGGCGTCCACGTCCTTGCGCTTGCCGTGCTGCGCGGCGGTGGCGGCGGTCTCGCCCTCGACCATGCGGCGCGCGCGGATGATTTCGAGCGGGCCCCATTCGGTGCCCGCCGTGGGCACGCTCGTGCGGTGCGAGCGGTCGAGCACGTACACGCCCGAGCCGGTGCGGATTTCGACCCAGCCCTCCACCTCCAGCGCAATCAGCGCCTCGCGCACCGAGGGGCGGCTCACGCCCAGTTGCTTGGCGAGGTCGCGTTCGGCGGGAATGCGCGCGCCGACATCGAACTCGCCCTTGGAAATCAGCCCACGGAGCTGGTCGGCAATCTGGCGGTAAAGGCGCTGGGGTTCGAGGGTCTGGAGCGGCACGGGATCGGGGAAGGGGTTAAGGGTTGTCCTGAATTGGCCAAGTGGTAAGGCCAATTCAGAATACGATATACCGCCCGGGCCACCATCGGGCTTAACCCCGAGACAGAGCCGAGGAGCCTCCGATGAGATTGAAGGGAAAGACCGCGCTGGTCACCGCCGCGGGCCAGGGCATCGGCCACGCGAGCGTGCTCGCCATGGCCGCCGAGGGCGCGCGGGTCTGGGCCACCGACGTCAACGAGGCGCTGCTGGCGCGCTACGCCGGCGTGCCCAACGTCACCGCGCTCAAGCTCGACGTGCTCGACAAGGCCGCCATCGGCGCGGTGGTGGGCCAGTTGCCCGCGCTCGACATTCTTTTCAACTGCGCGGGCGTGGTGCACAACGGCACCATCGAGCAGGCCACCGACGATGAGCTGCTGTCCGCCTTCAGCCTCAACGTGCGCGCCCAGATGTGGACCATCCAGGCCGTGCTGCCCGGCATGCTCGCGGCCGGGCGCGGCAGCATCATCAACATGGCGAGCGTGTGCTCGAGCATGAAGGGGCTGCCCAACCGCTTCGTGTACGGCACCACCAAGGCGGCCGTGCTGGGCCTCACCAAGAGCGTGGCGGCCGACTACGTGGCCCGCGGCATCCGCTGCAATGCGGTGTGCCCCGGCACGGTCGACACGCCCTCGCTGGGCGATCGCATCAACGCCAATGCCGACCCCGATGCGGCGCGCAAGGCCTTCATCGCGCGCCAGCCCATGGGCCGGCTCGCGCAGGCCGAGGAAATCGCGCCGGTGGTGGTGTTCCTGGCCAGCGACGAATCGGTGTTCGCCACCGGGCAGGCCTTCACCGTCGACGGCGGCATCACCATATGAACCAGCTCGACTTCGCGGGGCGCCACGCGGTGGTCACCGGCGGGGCCACGGGCCTGGGCCTGGGTATCGCGCAGCGGCTGGTGGCCTCGGGCGGCAGCGTCACGCTGTGGGACCGCGACGAGGAAGCCGCACTCAAGGCCGCCGCATCGCTGGGCGACAAGGCCTTCGCGCTGAAGGTCGACGTGTCGCAGCAGTCGTCGGTGGCCAAGGCCGTGGCGGCCACGCTGGCGCGGGCGCCGCGCATCGACGCGCTGGTCAACAGCGCCGGCATCACCGGCCCCAACGTCAAGCTGTGGGACTACCCGGTGGACGACTGGCGCCAGGTGATGGAGGTCAACGTCAACGGCGTGTTCCTGTGCTGCCGCGAGGTGGTCGCGCAAATGCGCAAGCAGGGCGCGCAGGGGTTCGGCCGCATCGTCAACATCGCCTCGGTGGCGGGCAAGGACGGCAACCCCAACGCCAGCGCCTACAGCGCGAGCAAGGCGGCCGTCATCGGCCTGACCAAGTCGCTGGGCAAGGAGCTGGCCGACACCGGCATCCGCGTGAACTGCGTGACGCCCGCGGCGGTGCAGACGGCCATCTTCGAGCAGATGACGCCCGAGCACATCGCCTTCATGCGCTCGAAGATTCCCATGGGCCGCTTCGGCACGGTGCAAGAGGTGGCCGCGATGGTCGCCTGGCTCTGCACCGAAGATTGTTCTTTTTCCACCGGCGCGGTGTTCGACCTCTCCGGTGGCCGCTCCACGTATTAATCAACCCATTCAATGCACTGAAAGGAAAGCATGAAACTCGTCCGCTATGGCAACCCCGGCAAGGAAAAACCCGGCCTCATCGATGACAACGGCCAACTGCGCGACCTGAGCGCGGTGGTCGGCGACATCGGCCCCGAGCAACTGGGCGACGCCGCCATTGCCAAGCTGCGCAAGCAGAAGGTCGACAAGCTGCCGCTGGTCAAGGGCAAGCCGCGCTTCGGCAGCCCCGTGGCCAATGTCGGCAAGTTCATCGCCATCGGCCTGAACTACGCGGACCACGCGGCCGAGTCCGGCCTGCCGGTGCCCAAGGAGCCCGTGGTGTTCACCAAGGCCAACAGCTGCGTCCAGGGCCCGAACGACCCCGTGATGCTGCCCAAGGGCTCGGTCAAGACCGACTGGGAAGTCGAGCTGGGCGTGGTCATCGGCACGCGCGCACGCTACGTGTCGCAAAAGAGCGCGCTGGACTACGTGGCCGGCTACTGCACCATCAACGACATCAGCGAGCGCGAATACCAGATCGAGCGCGGCGGCACCTGGGACAAGGGCAAGGGCTGCGACACCTTCGGCCCCCTGGGCCCCTGGCTCGTGACGCGCGACGAAGTGCCAAACCCGCAGAAGCTCGCGATGTGGCTCGACCTGAACGGCCAGCGCGTGCAGACCGGCAGCACCAAGACCATGATCTTCAGCGTGGCCAAGATCGTGAGCTACGTGAGCCAGTTCATGACGCTGATGCCCGGCGACGTCATCACCACCGGCACGCCGCCCGGCGTGGGCATGGGCATGAAGCCGCCGCTGTTCCTCAAGAAGGGCGACGTGATGACGCTGGGCATCGAAGGCCTGGGCGAACAACGCCAGGAAGTGATTCCGTTCAAGCTCTGACGCTGGACGCTGTCTGACGGCGCGGCGCACCCGGCGGTGCGCCGCGCCCCTCCCGAAGAATTTCAATAACAGCGTGGTGGGGACAAACAATGAGACAGTTCATGAAGGCGCTCCTGCTGGGCGCCGGGTTGCTGCTGGGCGTGGGGGCGCAGGCCGCGCCGGTCACGCTCAAGTGGGCGCACGGCTACGAAACCAGCGAGCCGTTCCATACGCAGGCCGAGGCGATGGCGCAGAAGATCAAGGCGGCCACGGCGGGTCGCGTCGAGATCCAGGTCTATGCGGCGAGCGCGCTGGGCGCTGAAGCCGAGTACAGCAAGAAGCTCGCGTCGGGCGACATCGACATCGCCTACATCGGCATCAACGTGCTCTCGCGCGACTACGCGCCGCTGGGCGTGGTGGGCTTTCCGTTCCTGTTCTCCGATCCCGACCACGTGCGGCGTTTCCTCGTGAGCCCGGTGTTCGACGAACTGCGCAAGGGCTACGAGGCGCAAAGCCGCAACCACCTGATGGCGGCCATCTACTATGGCGCGCGGCACGTCACGTCGAACAAGCCGATCAATTCCCCTCGAGACATGCAGGGCCTGAAGCTGCGCGTGCCCGATGCGCCCAGCTACAAGCTCTTTGCCAGGAGCATGGGCGCCGTCGCCACGCCGATGCCCTTCGCCAAGGTGTACGACGCGCTCAAGAGCGGCGAGATCGATGCGCAGGAGAACCCGCTGCCGACCATCCTCGCGAAGAAGTTCTACGAGGTGCAAAAGAGCGTCACGCTCACCGGCCACATGTACGACATGCTCGGCATCGTGATCTCGCCCACCGCGCTGCAGCGCATGAACGAAGGCGACCGGGTGATCGTGAACGACATCATCCGCAAGGACGCCGTGTGGGCCAGCGTGCAGATCATCGCGCGCGAGCTCGTGGCCGAGGGCAAGCTCGGCGAAACCGGCATCAAGGTCATCCGCCCCGACCGGCAGGCCTTCATGGAAGCGGCGGCCAAGGCCGTGTCGCCCGCCGACCTGCAGGCGCGGCCCGGCGATTACGAGAAGATCCGCGAACTGCTGAAGCCCGGCATGCACTGAGCGGCGGCGGGGCAAGCGGGCGCTTGTCTGCGATCATGCGGCCGATGAAGACGCCCCCGGACCATCGCAGCCAGGTCTTCGGATCGCCATGGGACGGCGTTCACGGCACCTGGATCGACAGCGCCCGCCATTACGGCCGGCACTGGCATGCCACCTACGGCCTGGGCCTGCTGGAGCACGGCGCGCAAAGTTCGGCCAGCGGGCGCGGCACGGTCGACGCCTATGCCGGCGACCTGATCGCCACCAACCCCGGCGAAGTGCACGACGGGCGGCCGCTCGGCGGCCCGTCGCGGCGCTGGCGCATGGTGTACCTGGAGCCGGCCGTGATCGCCGGCATGCAGGGCGACGCAACGGGCATGGGCGTGGGCATGGCCGCCGACGTGGAACTGGTGCGCCCCGTCATCCGCGACGCGCGGCTGGGCGACACGCTGCGGCGGCTGTTCGCGCGGCTCGACGGCTGGCGCACCGCGCCGGGCGCCCGCGGTGTCGAGGCACTGGCCTGCGAAGAGTCGCTCGCCGAGGTCTGCGGCCTGCTGCTCGACGCCCATTCGACCGCACTGCCGGTTCGCGAGATCGGCGGCGACATGCGCTTGCTGCGCGAGCGCCTCGCCGACGACCTGCACGCAGCGCCTTCGCTCGACGAGCTCGCGGCCATGGCGGGCCTGAGCAAATACCAGGCGCTGCGCCGCTTCGAAAAAGCCTACGGCGTGCCGCCGCACGCATGGCTGCTGCTGCAGCGCGCCGAACGCGCACGCGCGCTCATCCGCCGCGGCGCGAGCCTTGCCGATGCGGCCGCCGCCAGCGGCTTCGCCGACCAGAGCCACATGACGCGCATCTTCGGGCGCCAGTTCGGTTTCACGCCCGGCGCATGGCAGCGCGGCGTGGGTGGCGGGTTTTAAATGTCCCATTGACAGAACATTGAAACTGCAAAAACATCAAAGGCATGTCGCAAATGCCTTTGCCGAAATACCACCAGATCTATCTGGTCCTGCGTGAGCAACTGCACGAAGGGCGTTTCGCGGAAGGGCTGCCCGGCGAACTCGCGCTGATGGCGCAGTTCAACGTGGCGCGCGTCACGGTACGGCGCGCGCTCGAGCAGCTGGCCTCCGAAGGCCTGATCGCGCGCAACCCCGGGCGCCGCACGCGCGCGCTGCCGCCCCCTTCGGCCGTCGACGGGCCCGCCGGCAAGAGCATGGAGCGTGCCAATCTGCGCGGCCTGCTGGAGAACCTCGTCACCATGGGCCTGCACACCTCGGTCAAGGTGATCGAGGTCGCGACCATCACCGCTTCCACGCAAGTGGCCGAGGCGCTGGCGCTCACGCTCGGCGACCCGGTGCAGAAGGCGGTGCGCGTGCGCTCCACCAAGGAAGGCCCGCTCTCGCACATCACCACCTACGTGCCCGACACCATCGCGCGGCGCTTCGGCCGGCGCGAGCTGTCGAAGAAGCCCATCCTGGTGCTGCTGGAGGAGTCGGGCGTGAAGGTGGGGCGCGCGCACCAGACCATCTCCGCGCGGCTGGCCGACAACGTGCTCGCGCAGCACCTGGACGTGTCGGTCGGCTCGGCCCTGCTGGCGGTGCGCCGCCTGATCTACGACGAGGACGAGCGGCCCGTGCAGTGGCTGCACGGCTTCTACCGGCCCGACCGCTACACCTACGAAATGCAGCTCTCCCGCGTGGGCAGCATCGACGCCAAGGTGTGGGTCAGCAAAGACGTGTCAGCCCAGTTCAACTGAAGAGAAAAAAGGAAAGTCCCATGCAGAACCGCCGCAGTTTCGTCTCGCAGTCCGCCGCCCTGGCCACCGCCGTGGCCTTCCCGCTCGTGGCCGGCGCGCAGCCCAAGGCCGTCAAGGTCGGCGTGCTGCATCCGGTCACGGGGGCCCTGGCCTATTCGGGCCAGCAGTGCCGCCTGGGGGCGCTGATGGCCATCGAGGACATCAACGCCGCGGGCGGCATCAAGTCGCTGGGCGGCGCGAAGCTCGAGGCCCTGCTGGGCGACGCGCAGTCGCAGCCGCAGGCCGGCGCGGCGGAGGTCGAGAAGATGAACGAGGCCGGCGTCTCGGCCATCGTGGGCGCGTTCGCCTCGGCCATCTGCCTGGCCACCACGCAGGCCGCGGCCAAGTACAACCTGCCGCACGTGGTCGACGTGGGCGTGGCCGACCAGATCGTCGAGCGCGGGCTGAAGAACACCTTCCGCTTCGGCCCCGGCTACAAGAAGTCGACCGAAGTGGCCATGGCCAACCTGCTGGTGCTCAACAAGGCCGCGGGCAGCCCGGCCAAGACGGTGATGATCATCCACGAGGAGTCGCTGTTCGGCGCCGGCACCGCGCAACTGCTCTCGCGCGAGCTGCCCGGCTACGGCTTCGAGGTGAAGGAAGTGGTGAAGCACGCCAACCCCACGCGCGACTTCAACAACATCGTGCTGCGCATGAAGTCGGTCAACCCCGACATCGTGATTCCCGCCAACTACTACAACGAGTACGCGCTGCTGGTTCGCACCATGCAGCAGCAGAAGGTGGTGCCCAAGGCCATCTTCTCGGTGCTGGGCGGCGCGGCGTCGAGCTACAAGTTCGTCAAGGAGTTTCCCGAGGCTGCCAACGGCATCATCGATTGCAACCACTGGTTCAATCCGAAGGACAAGCGCTCGCAGGAGCTGCGCAAGCGCGTGGAGGCCAAGGGCCAGTTCTTCAGCTACGAGGTCTTCATGACCTACACCTCGATGTGGCTGCTGGCCGACGCCATCGAGCGCGCCAGGTCGACGGAGCGCGCCGCCATCATCGACGCGCTGGAGAAGAGCACCTTCTCGAACCACATCATGCCGTACGGCCCCACGCGCTTCGTCAACGGGCAGAACGAAGGCGCGCAGCCGCTGATGACGCAGGTGGTCAAGAACGACATCAAGGTCATCATCCCGCGCGACTACCGCGAAGTGGACCCGGTCTTCCCGCTCAAGGCCTGAGCTCGAGGCACCAGCGCGCCACATGCCGGACATCAACATCCTCTTTCCGTCGGTCCTCAACGGCCTGACGACGGGCGCCGTGTACGCCCTGATCGCCGTGGGGCTGACGCTGATCTACGGCGTGCTGCACATCATCAACTTCGCGCACGGCGCCAGCCTGATGCTGGCGCTGTATGCCGTGTACTTCCTCAAGGAGCGCTGGGGCATCGACCCCTACATGGCGCTGCCCATTGCCGTCGTGGGCATGTTCGCGCTCGGCTACGTGCTGCAGCGCGTCGTCATCAACCGGGCGGGCCACGGCAAGGACGAGAACATCCTGCTCGCCACGCTGGGCATCGCCATCGTCATGGAGAACCTCGCGCTGCTGTTCTTCAAGTCGGACACGCGCAGCATCGACACCGCCTACTCGCTGAGCACCGTGGCCATCGGCCCGGCCATGATCGCCGTGCCCAAGCTCGTGGCCTTCGCGGGCGCGCTGGTGGTGTCGGGCATCCTGTTCTGGATCATGGGGCGCACCGACCTGGGCCGCGCCATCCGCGCCGTCGCCAAGGAGAAGGAGGGCGCCAAGCTCATGGGCATCGACGTGGACCACGTCTACGCCATGAGCTTCGGCATCGGCCTGGCCTGCCTGGGCGCGGCCGCCTGCTTCCTGCTGCCCGCGTACTACGTCAATCCGCAGGTGGGCAGCGGCTTCGTGCTGGTGGCCTTCACCATCGTCGTGCTCGGCGGCATGGGCAGCTTCGTGGGCGCGCTCATCGGCGGCTTCCTGGTGGGGGTGGTCGAGTCGCTGGGCGGGCTGTACCTGGGCGAGTCGCTCGGGCAGATCGGCATCTTCGCGATCTTCATCGGCGTCGTGCTGTTCCGCCCGCAGGGCATGTTCGGAGCCAAGGCATGAGCGCAGGTATGAACCAGGGATACAGGCAACTCGCGGGCATCGCGCTCTTCGCGGTGGTCATCGGCTGCGTGCCCTTCATGACCCGGTCGGGCGTGATGCTCAACTTCGTGATGATGGCGCTCTACGCCACGCTCATCGCGCAGGCCTGGAACATCCTCGGCGGCTTCGGCGGGCAGTTCTCGTTCGGGCACGCGCTGTTCTTCGGCACGGGGGCCTACATCCAGGCCATCGCGCAATTGCAGGGCGGCATCAACCCCTGGGCGGCGCTGCCGCTGGCGGTGGCGGGCAGCGCGCTGGTGGGGCTGTTCGTCGGCGGGCTCACGTTCCGCTACGGACTCAAGGGCTCGTACTTCGCGCTCGTCACGCTGGCCTTCGCCGAGGTGTTCCGCATCGTCGCGACGTCGGTGTCGTTCACCGGCGGCGGCGTCGGGCTGATGGTGCCGCTGCGCGAATCGGCGGCCAACATGCAGTTCGCCTCGCGCGCCGGCTACCTGTGGGTGGTGCTGGCGATGGTGGTCGTCGCGCTGCTCGTGACCTGGTGGCTGCGCAACGGCCGCTTCGGCGCCTACCTGCAGGCCGTGCGCGACAACGAGGACGCCGCGCGCGCCGTGGGCGTGAACCCGTTTCGCGTCAAGCTCGCGGCCATCGGCCTGTCGGCCGCCTTCATGGGCGCGGCGGGTGCGTTCTACGTGCAGGTGTTCCAGTACATCGACGCCGGCATCGCCTACGGCTCGGTCACATCGGTCGAGGCGCTGGTCGCGGCCATCGTGGGCGGCATGGGCACGCTGTGGGGGCCGGTGCTCGGGGCCGCCGTGCTGCACCTGTTGTCGGACCTCACGCGCAATCTGTTCGGCGAGCTGCCGGGCATCAACATGGTCATCTACGGCACGGTGCTGGTGCTGATCGTCATCTTCCTGCCGCGCGGCGTCGCGGGGCTGGGGCTGTCGGTGCGGCAGCTGTGGAACGCCCGGGGAGGCAGGCATGACTGAGCCGCTGCTGAAGCTGGACGGCATCTCGCGCTCGTTCGGCGGCCTCAAGGCCGTGCAGAACGTGAGCCTTGCGGTACACGAGGGAAGCCTCACCGCGCTGATCGGCCCGAACGGCGCGGGCAAGACCACGCTGTTCGCGCTCATGTCGGGCTTCCTGAAGCCCGACACGGGCACCGTGCGCTTCGCCGGACAGGACATCACCGGCCGCGAGCCGCACCGCAACGCGGTGCTCGGCATGACGCGCACCTTCCAGATCGTGAAGCCCTTCGCCGCGCAGACCGTGCGCGAGAACATCGCCGTGGGCGCGCACCTGCATGTGCGCAACCGCGCCGAGGCACTGGCCAGCGCCGAGGCCGTCGCGCTGCGCGTGGGCCTGGCGCCGCAGCTCGACAAGCCCGCGTCCGACCTCACCGTGGCCGGACGCAAGCGGCTCGAACTCGCCCGTGCGCTGGCCACGCGGCCCCGCCTGCTGCTGCTCGACGAAGTGCTCGCGGGCCTCAACCCCCAGGAGATCGCCGAGATGATGCCGGTGGTGCGCGGCATTGCCGACAGCGGCGTGACCGTGCTGATGATCGAACACGTGATGCAGGCCGTGATGAACCTGGCCGGCCATGTGTGGGTGCTGGCGCAGGGCCAGCTGATCGCCGAGGGCAGCCCGGCGCAGGTCACCTCGGACGACCGCGTCGTCGAGGCCTACCTGGGCCACGGCACGGCGGCGCGCTTGCGCAAGGCGGCGGCAGCGGCCGCGGCGGCGCAGGGAGCGGCCGCATGACCGCGCTGCTGGACATTCATGGCCTGCGCGGCGGCTACGGCCGCGTCGAGGTGCTGCGCGGCGTCGACCTGCAGGTGAACGCCGGCGAAATGGTCGCGCTGCTCGGCAGCAACGGCGCGGGCAAGTCGACCCTCAACAAGATGGTCTGCGGCCTCACGCCGGCCTGGAGCGGCAGCGTGCGCTTCGACGGCAAGGACCTCACCGGCGCGCACTACCGCGACGTGGTCAAGGCCGGGCTCATCCAGGTGCCCGAGGGGCGCAAGGTGTTCCCCAACCTCAGCGTGCTCGAGAACCTGGAGCTCGGCTCGTTCACCCGCGCCCGCGAACGGCGCGCGGCCAACGTCGAGAAGATGTTCCACATCTTCCCGCGCCTGCGCGAGCGCATGGCGCAGCACGCCGGCACCATGAGCGGCGGCGAGCAGCAGATGCTGGCCATCGCGCGCGGGCTCATGGCCGAGCCGGTGCTGCTGATCCTGGACGAGCCGTCGCTCGGCCTGTCGCCGCTGCTGGTGGAAGAAATGTTCACGCTGATCCGCGAGCTGCGCGACGGCGGCCTGGCGGTGCTGCTGGTCGAGCAGAACGTGGGCCAGTCGCTCGAAATCGCCGACCGCGCCTACGTGCTGGAGAACGGCAGCGTGCGGTTCTCCGGCAAGCCCGACGCGCTGCTGGGCAGCGACGAACTGCGGCGCGCGTACCTGGGGCTGTGACCCCGCAAGAAGAAGGAGCCTTCCCATGATGAAACGCCGAGACATCCTCATCGCCCCCGCCGCGCTGGCCTTCGCCGCGAGTGCCCGCGCGCAGGTCGGCAACGCGCCCGTGCGCATCCTCGTCGGTGCGCCCGCCGGCGGCTCGACCGACACGCTGGCCCGTTCGCTGGCCGTGAGCATGGGCCCCGCGCTGGGCCGCACCGTCATCGTCGAGAACCGGCCCGGCGCCGGCGGCAACATCGCCGCCGACGCGGTCGCCAAGGCCGCGCCCGACGGCAACACGCTGCTGATGAGCTTCACCAGCCATGCCATCAACGCCACGCTGTACCCCACGCTGCCCTTCGACCCGGTGGCCGACTTCACCGCGCTCACCTGCGTGGCCACTTCACCGTCGATCCTGGTGGCCAACCCGTCGCTGCCGGTGAAGGACGTGCGCGAGCTCATCGCGCTGGCCAAGGCAAAGCCGGGCCAGCTGAACTTCGCGATCGGCGCGGTGGGCTCGTCGCTGCACATGGCGGGCGAGGCCTTCAAGATGCAGTCGGGCGTGGACATCGTGAACATTCCGTACAAGGGCACCGCGCCCGCCGTGCAAGACCTGCTGGCCGGCCAGGTGCAGCTGATGTTCGCGGCGGTGGGCAACGTCAAGGCGCACATCCAGGCCGGCAAGCTTCGGGCGCTGGGCGTGACCACCGCCAAACGCCTGCCCGGGTTCCCTGAGGTGCCGGCCATTGCCGAGACCTTGCCCGGCTACGAATCGAGCGCGTGGTTCGGCCTGTTCGGGCCGGCCCGCATGTCCGCCGAGGTCGTGCGCAAGCTCAGCGACGCGGCGCGCCATGCGCTGCAGCAGCCCGACATGCGCAAGCGGCTGGACACCGAAGGCGCCATTCCCGTGGGCAACTCGCCCGCGCAGTTCTCGGAGTTCGTGCGCAGCGAGATCCCGCGCTGGGCCAAGGTCGTCAAGTTCTCCGGAGCCAAGCCGGAATGAGCTCCCGCATTTCCAGCACCGCGCACCGCACGCCGCCGCAGACGCTGGCGCAGAAGCTCATTGCGCGCGCCAGCGGTCGCGACCATGTGGCGGTGGGCGAGATCGTGACCTGCGGCGTCGACCTGGCCATGTTCCACGACTCCTCGGGCCCCAGGCGGCTGAAGCCCATGCTCGAGGAACTGGGCGCGCAGATCTGGGACCGCTCGCGCATCGTGCTCGTGATGGACCACTACGTGCCGGAGCGCGACGACGACTCGCGCCGCATCGTGCGCATCGCGCGCGACTGGGCGCGCGACCAGCAACTGCCCCACGTGTACGACAGCCAGGGCATCTGCCACGTGGTGGTGCCGCAGCACGGCCACATCCGCCCTGGCATGCTGTGCGTGGGCGGCGACTCGCACTCGCCCACCGGCGGCGCGTTCGGCGCGTACATGTTCGGCGTGGGCAGCACCGAGATGCTCGGCGTGGTCGTCACCGGCGAAATCTGGCTGCGCGTGCCCGAGACCCTGCGGATGTGGTGGGACGGCGCGCTGCCCGCGGGCGTGACCGCCAAGGACATGATGCTGCACATGATCGGGCGCTTCGGCATGAACGGCGGGCGCTACCAGGCGGTGGAGTTCGCGGGCCCCGCGGTGCGGGCGCTGTCGATGCAGGAGCGCATGACGCTGTCGAACATGAGCGCCGAGCTGGGCGCGCAGGCCGGGCTCATCGCGCCCGACGCAACCACCGCCGCGTTCCTGGCGCAGGCCGGCGCGCCGCCGGTCGACATGGCGCCGTGGTTCACCGACGAAGACGCCGGCTACACGCACCACCGTTTCGATGCTTCCACGCTCGAGCCGCACGTGGCCGCGCCGCACAGCCCGGCCAACGCGCACGGCGTGAGCCGCCACGTGGGCATGCACGTCGACGTGGCCTACATCGGCGCCTGCACCGGCGCCAAGCTCGACGACCTGCGCGCCGCGGCGCAGGTGCTGCGCGGGCACAAGGTGGCGCGGGGCATCCGCCTGATCGTCGCGCCCGCGAGCATCCAGGACCAGGAGCAGGCGCGCGCCGAGGGCGTGCTGCAGGTGCTGATGGACGCGGGCGCGAGCTGTTCCCCACCGCGTGCGGCGCCTGCTCGGGCTATGGCGACCCGATGGGGGACGACATCACCGTCATCTCGACCACGGCGCGCAACTTCAAGGGCCGCATGGGCTCGCCCACCGCGCGGGTGTACCTGGGCTCGCCCTACACCGTGGCGGCCGCCGCGCTGCGCGGCTGCGTGACCGATCCGCGCGAGGTGCTGGCATGAACACCCCCACCACCCCTGTCACGCACCGCGTCTGGCGCCTGGGCGCCGACATCGACACCGACGCGCTCGCGCCCGGCCATGCGATGAAGCACGGCATCGACATCATCGCCAGGCACTGCCTCGAAGCCATCCGCCCCGAGTTCGCGCGCGACGTGCGGCCCGGCGACGTGATCGTGGCCGGCCCCAATTTCGGCATCGGCTCCTCGCGCGAGCAGGCCGCGGCGGTGCTCGTGCAACTGGGCGTGGCGGCGGTGATCGCGCCGTCGTACAGCGGGCTGTACTTTCGCAACGCCTTCAACGTCGGGCTGCTGCTGCTGACCTGCGCCGAGGCCGAGTCGCTGCGGGACGGCGACCGCATCGCGCTCGACACGCGGGCCCCCGCGCTGCACACCGCCGACGCGCGCACGCTGGCCTGCGAGCCGGTGCCCGCCTTCCTGACGGACATGGTCGAGGCGGGCGGGCTGCTGCAACTGCTGCGCCGCCGGCTGGCCGCGAAGAAAGCAACCGATGCCCACTGACGCGCAGCGCCCACCCGACACGCAACGCGCGGTGCTGCAGGCCACGGTGGCCTTGCACGCGGCGCAACCGGCCGCCTTTGAGGCCGATGCGCAGGCGCGGCGCCTGCTGGTCGACACGGTCGGCTGCGCGCTGGCGGGCCGGCACGCGGACGAAGTGCGGCGGCTCGAAGCCATGCTCGGCGCCTGCGAGCCCGGCGACTTTTCCTTCCCCGGCGGCCCGTCGCTGGGTGTGCAGGCGGGCGCGCAGGTGCTGGCCATGGCCGCCACCTGGGACGAGGCCTGCGAAGGCCACGCCCTCGCGCACGGCCGGCCCGGCGTGCCGCTGGTGGCGGCGCTGCTGCCGCTGGCGCTGAAGCGGGGCGCGAGCCTGGGCGAGTTCGTCGATGCCTTCGTGCTCGGCTACGAGGTGGGCGCGCGCTGCGGTGCGTGGCTGCGCATCCGCCCCGGCATGCACGTGGACGCCAACTGGCCCGCGCTGGGCGTGGCGGCGGGCGTGGCGCGGCTGCTCGGCCTCGGGGCCGAGGGCATCGTGCAGGCTATCGACATCGCGGCCTGCCAGCTTGCGACCAGCCTCTACCTGCCGGTGGCGCAAGGCCGCACCGCGCGCAACACCTACCTGGGCCACAGCGCGTCGCTCGGGCTGCAGGCGGCCTTTGCCAGCGCGGCCGGCATCGATGCCCCGGCCGGCGCGCTGGCGCACTACGCGGCCACGCACGCGGCCGCCGCCGCGCAGCCGCTGCCCGATGCGGCGACGCTGCTGCTGGGCGATGCGTACCTCAAGCCCTTCGCGGCCGTGCGCCACGTGCACTATGGCGCGACCGCCGCGCGCCACATCCGCGCGCGGCTGGCCGACGACACATCAGGCATCCGCCGCATCGTGCTCAGGGTCTACGACGAGGCCATCGTCTACTGCGGCAACCGCGCGCCGCGCACGCCCATCCAGGCGCAGTTCAGCCTGTCGTTCGGCGTGGCCGCGATGCTGCGCTTCGGCGACGTCGACCCTTCCGTGTATGCCGCGCCTCGCTTCGACGACGCCGAGCTGCGGCGGCTCGAGGCACTGGTCGAGCTGCAGGCCGATGCCGACCTGACCGCCCGCCAGCAGCGCGGCGCCACGCTCACGGTGACGTTCGACGGCGACGGCGGCACGCACGAACACGGCGTCGGCACCATCGCCGGCGATGCCGCCCATCCGCTGGACCGCGCGGCGCTGGCGGCCAAGTTCACGCAGTACGCCGCGCTGTGCACCGCGCACGGCGTCGAACGCGCAAGCGCCATGCACTTTTGCGACGGCGTGCTCGACGCGCCCGCCGCCACCCCGCTCGGCACGCTGTGGCAACGGCTCGCCGCCTGATTCATTCCACTCTCACGGCCCCACTTCCCATGAAACTCCTGCGCTACCTCGCAAGCACGCTCCTTGTCTGCCTGCCGCTCGTCGCCGCCGCCCAGGCGAGCGACTTTCCGAACAAGGCCATCCGCATCGTCGTGCCGTTCCCGCCGGGCGGCGCCACCGACGCGGCGGCGCGCCTGGTCGCGGTGAAGATGGGCGAGCACTGGGGCCAGCCCGTGCTGGTCGACAACCGCGCGGGCGCGGGCGGCAACGTGGGCTCCGACCTGGTGGCCAAGGCGCCGGCCGACGGCTACACGCTGGTGATGGGCGTGACCGGTTCGCACGCCATCAACACCTCGCTGTACAGCAAGATGCCCTACGACCCGGTGGCCGACTTCGTCGCCATCAGCCAGGTGGCCGTGGTGCCCAACGTGCTGGTGGTGCATCCGTCGGTGCCCGCGAAAAACCTGGCCGAGCTGATGGCGCTCGCCAGGAAGGAGCCGGGCAAGCTCAACTATGCGTCGCTGGGCAACGGCACGGCCGCGCACCTGGGCATGGAAATGCTCAAGTCCGAGGCCGGCGCGACATCACGCACGTGCCCTACAAGGGCAGCGCGCCGGCCGTGTCCGACCTGCTCGCGGGCCAGGTGCAGATGATGGTCGACGGCCTGCCGTCGGCGCTGCCGCACATCAAGGCCGGCAAGCTGCGCGCCATTGCGCTCACCAGCCTGCACCGCGCGCCCACGCTGGCCGAGCTGCCGACCATCGCCGAAACGTACCCGGGCTTCTATGCCGACGCGTGGTCGGGCCTGTTCGCGCCCAAGGGCACGCCGCAACCCGTGGTCGACAAGCTCTCGGCCGAGGTGCAACGCATCCTGAAGCTGCCCGACGTGCGCGAGAAGCTCGCCGCGCTGGGCGCCGAGCCGGTCGGCTCCACGCAGGCGGAATTCGCCGCGCATGTGAAGAAGGAGATCGACAAATGGGCCAAGGTCGTGAAGACCAGCGGCGCCAAGGTGGACTGAACCATGAACGACACACTCGACCCCGTCACGCTCGCCGTGCTGCGCGGCCGCCTCGAACAGGTGGCGACGAGATGGACGCCACGCTCTACCGCAGCGCGTTCAACCCCATCATTGCCGAGGCGCACGACGCCTGCCACGGCCTGTACGACGCCGGCACCGGCGACACGCTGGTGCAGGGCAAGTCGGGCCTGCCGGTGTTCGTGGGCGCCATGGCCTTCGCGGTGCGTGCCACCGCCAAGGCAGCCGAGGCGCGCGGCGGCATGCAGGACGGCGACATCTGGATCAGCAACGACGCCTACGACGGCGGCACGCACGCCAACGACTTCAAGCTGGTCAAGCCCTTCTTTCGCAACGGCAGGCTCTACTGCCACATGGCCTCGGCCGCGCACTGGCACGACGTGGGCGGCGCGGTGCCGGGCAACTACAACCCCGCGGCCACCGAGTGCTGGCAGGAGGCGGTGCAGATTCCACCGGTGCGCATCGTGCGGGGCGGCGTGCTCGACCCCGACGTGCTGGCCATCCTGCAGGCCAACACGCGCCTGCCCGACAGCCTGTGGGGCGACCTGAACGGCCAGCTCGCCGCGCTGGAGCTCGGCGCCAAGCGGCTGAACGGCCTGCTCGACGAATACGGCGACGACCTGGTGCTGGCCGCGCTGGGTGAGCTGCGCGGCCGCGCGCTGCGCCTGATGCGCTCGCACATCGCGTCGCTGCCCGACGGCCGCTACAGCTTCGAGGACGTGCTGGACAACGACGGCATCGTCAACGAGCCGCTGACCATCGCGCTGGACATGACGGTGGCGGGCGACCGGCTCACGCTCGACTTCTCGCGCACCTCGCCGCAATGCGCGGGGCCGGTGAACATCTCGCGCGCCACCGCCGTGGCGGCCTGCTATGTCGCGCTCAAGCACCTGTTTCCCGACGTGCCCGCGAACGCCGGCGTGCTGGACGCGGTGGACTTCGTCATTCCCGAGCGGCTGGTGATCAGCGCCGAGCGCCCGCGTCCGGTGGGCGGCTACACCGAGACCATCCTGCGCATGATCGACGTGATCTTCAGCGCCGCCGCGCAGGCCGACCCCACGCGCGCCGTGGCGCAGGCCTACGGCACCATCAATGCGCTGTCGATCGCGGGCCACCGCAGCGACAAGGGCCGCGAAGGCCAGCGCTGGGTGATGTTCAGCTTCTTCGGCGGCGGCCACGGCGGCCACTCGGGCGGCGACGGCCTGGCGCACGGCAACGCGCCCATCTCGACCGCGACCATTCCGCCGCTCGAGATCCTCGAAGCCGCGTACCCGGTGCGCTTCACCGAATGGTCGCTGCGCGCCGACTCCGGCGGCGACGGCCAGCACCGCGGCGGCCTGGGCGCCGTCTACGAAATCGAACTGCTCGAAAAAGACGCCGAGGTGTTCGTCTTCGGCGAGCGCGGCACCTCGCCGCCCAAGGGCATCGCGGGCGGCGGCGCGGGCGCGGTCAACGTGTTCAGCTACGAGAACGCGGGCGAGTGGCATGTGCCGCCCATGGTCTCGAAGATGCGCGGCATCACGCTGGCGCGCGGCGAGCGCGTGCGCCTGGAAACCCCCGGCGGCGGCGGCTGGGGCCCCGCCGCCGAACGCGCGCCGGCGCAGCGCCGGGCCGACGTGGCCATGGGCTATGTGAGCAGCGACACGACAAAGAAAGCATCCGAATGACTTCCCCTGGCAAATCCCTGGTCGTCGGCGTCGATGTCGGCGGCACCTTCACCGACCTGTTCGTGCTCGACGAAGCGCACGGCACCGCGCGCATCGTCAAGGTGCCTTCCACGCGCGGCGAGGAAGCGCGCGGCTTCATGAACGGCGTGGCGCGCGTGGCCGATTCGGCCGCGGCCATCGCCACCATCGTGCACGGCACCACCGTGGGCACCAACGCGCTGCTGGAGCGCAAGGTGGCGCGCACCGGCATCATCACCACGCGCGGCTTTCGCGACGTGCTCGAGATGCGCCGGCGCGACCGCCCGCAGACCTGGGGCCTGCGCGGCAGCTTCCTGCCCGTGGTGCCGCGCGACCTGCGCCGCGAGGTGGACGAGCGCGTGCTGGCCGACGGCACGCTGCACACGCCGGTCGACCTGGCGCAGGTGCGCGCCGAAGCCGACGCGCTGCTCGAAGCGGGTTGCGAGGCGGTGTGCGTGTTCTTCATCAACACCTACGCCAACCCCGAGAACGAGCGCCTGGCCGTGGCGGCGGTGCGCGAACTGTGGCCCAACCCGCACGTCACCTCGGCCAGCGAGGTGCTGCCCGAGATCCGCGAGTTCGAGCGCTGCTCCACGGCCACGCTCAATGCCGCGCTGCAGCCGGTGGTGGGCAGCTACCTCGGCCGGCTCGAGAGCGACCTGCGCGCGCAGGGTTTCGGCGGCGAGCTGTTGGTGGTGCAGAGCAACGGCGGCGTGATGTCGCGCCAGACCGCGAGCGACCTGCCGGTGCGCACCGCGCTGTCGGGGCCGGCGGCGGGCGTGATCGCCTGCGCGGCCATTGCGCGCGCGGCGGGTTTTCCGAACGCGATCACGGGCGACATGGGCGGCACGTCCTTCGACGTGTCGCTGGTGGCCAACGGCGAGGCCGCGCTGGCGGCGCAGACGGCCATCGAGTTCGGCATGGTGATCCGCTCGCCGATGATCCAGATCGAGACCATCGGCGCGGGCGGCGGCTCCATTGCCTCGGTGGACGCGAGCGGCATGCTGCAGGTCGGCCCCGAATCCGCGGGCAGCGTGCCGGGCCCGGCCTGCTACGGCCGCGGCAACATGCGCCCGACCGTGACCGACGCAACGTGCTGCTGGGCCGCATCGCGGCCGACCGTCCGCTGGGCGGCGGCCTGCTGGCCGCGCTGGACGCCGGGAAGTCGCGCCAGGCCATCGAGGAGCACGTCGCGCGCCCGCTGGGCCTGGACGTGCACGCGGCGGCCGAAGCCATTCTGACCGTGGCCAATGCGCGCATGGCCGGCGCGATTCGCCTCGTGTCGATCGAGCGCGGCCACGACCCGCGCCGCTTCGCCTACATGCCCTTCGGCGGCGGCGGTGCGCTGCATGTGTGCGCCATGATGCGCGAGGTGGGCGTGGCCACGGGCATCGTGCCGCGCTACCCCGGCGTTACTTCGGCGCTGGGCTGCGTGATCGCCGACATGCGCCACGACGCGGTGCAGACCATCAACAAGCCGCTGTCCGACCTCGACGTGGCCGACGTGCAGCGCCGCATCGACGAACTGGCCGCCAGCTGCCAGCAGCGCCTGGACTCCTCGGGCGTGCGCTTCGACGCGGTGCGCGAAGTGGTCGCGCTCGACATGCTCTACGCCGGCCAGACGCACACATTGCCGGTGGTGCTGGCCGATGCGGGCCAGGCCCCGCTCACGGCCGCCTCGATTCGCGCCGCCTTCGAAGCCGCCTACACCGCCGCCTTCGGCCGCGTGCTCGACGGCATCGCCATTCGCGTGATGAACCTGCGCTATGCGCGCATCGGCGTACGGCCCAAGTTCGACCTGAAGGTGCTGGCGCCTGAAGGGCAGGGCAGCACCGCGCCGCTGGGCACGCAGCGCGTGTTCCATCAGGGCCGGTGGCACGACGCGGTGCGCTACGCGCGGCTCGAGCTGCCGGTGGCCGCGCGCATCGACGGCCCCGCCATCCTCGAGCAGGCCGACACCACCGTGTGGCTGGAGCCCGGCTTCCATGCCGAGGTCGACGCGCACGGCAACCTGCTGGTGAGGCCGTCATGAGCGAAGCCGCGAAGATCGTCGCGCCGAAGACCGCGCTGGTCGTCATCGACCTGCAGAACGACTTTCTCGACGCCAGGGGCGCCTACGCGCGCGGCGGCGACACCAACCCGCCGGCGCTGCTGCTGCCGGCGCGCGTGGCCGCCGTGGCGCGCGCGCTCAAGGCCGCGGGCGGGCTGGTGGTCGCGAGCCAGTTCACGCTGTGGCCCGACGCCAAGGGCGAGCCGATGGTCTCGCCACACCTGAAGGCGCTGCGCCCCTATCTGGCCAAGGGCGACTTCGCGCCCGGCAGCTGGGGCCAGGCCAACGTCGACGCGCTCGCGGGCCTGGTCGACGTGACGGTCAGCAAGGTCGCGTACTCGGCCTTCTTCAACACGCAGCTGGACTGGGTGCTGCGCCGCGCGGGCATCGACACCGTGGCCGTCTGCGGCATCGTCACCAACGGCGGCGTGGCCAGCACGGTGCGCGACGCGCACATGCGCGACTACCGCACGCTGGTGCTGTCCGACGGCTGCGCGGCCTTCGGCGACGAGCGGCACAGCACCTCGCTGGCCGACATGCGCAACGTGGCCGAGGTCACGGCGTGCCAGCCCTTCATCGACGCATCGCATGACGCAGCCGGTGCGAAGCATTCGCCGCGTTGGCCCGGGCGCGTTCGAGGCCGAGGCGCAGGTGGCGGTGGCCATCGTCGGCGGCGGTGCCTGCGGCCTCACGGCGGCGTTGATGCTGGCCGATGCGGGCGTCGACTGCGTGGTGCTCGAACGCGACGCGCTGCCGAGCGGGTCGACCGCGCTGTCGTCGGGCTTCATTCCGGCGCCGGGCACGCGCGTGCAGCGCGCCCATGGCGTGGCCGACGACAGCGCCGCGCGCTTCGCGGCCGACATCCAGGCCAAGGCGCACGGCCGCGCGCGCCCGCGCTGGTCGAGGCGTATGCCGGCGCCATCGGCCCCGCGCTCGACGCCCTGCAGGCGCGCCACGGACTGGCGTGGACGCTGCTCGACGGTTTTCTCTACCCGGGCCACAGCGTGCACCGCATGCACGCGCTGCCGCAGAAGACGGGCGCGGCGCTGATGGCCGCGCTGCAGGCCGCCGCCGAAGCCGCGGGCGTTGCCGTGCTGACGCAGGCCGTGGTCGACACGCTGGTGCTCGATGCGCACGACCGCGTGGTCGGCATCGACTACCTGCGGCCCGACGGCCGGCACGAAACGCTCGCGTGCGACGCGCTGCTGCTGGCCTGCAACGGCTTCGGCGGCAATGCGCCGATGGTGCGCACGCTGCTGCCTGAAATGGCCAACGCCGCCTTCGGCGGGCACGTGGGCAACGACGGCAGCGCCATCCTCTGGGGCGAGGCGCTGGGTGCGCGCTTGCGCGACCTGGGCGGCTACCAGGGGCACGGCTCGTGGGTCACGCCGCAGGGCGCGCTGATGTCGTGGGCCGTGATGATGGAAGGCGGCGTGCAGCTCAACCGCGAGGCCGGCGCTTCCACGACGAGACGCAGGGCTACTCGGAGGCCGCGGTGCACGTGCTCGCGCAGCCGGGCGGCGTGGCCTGGAACGTGTTCGACACGCCGCTGCTCGCGCTGGCGCGAGGCTTCCCCGATTTTGCGACGCCGAGGCGGCCGGCGCGCTGCGGCGCTGCGAATCGGTGGCCGCGCTGGCGGACTGCATCGGCTGCGAGCCGGCCGTGCTGCAGGCCACGCTGGACGCCATGCGCGCTGGCGCGGCCGCGCCCGACGGCCGCGTGTTCGCGCGCGGCCTCGATGCGCCGTACTTCGCCGTCAAGGTGACCGGCGCGCTCTTCCACACCCAGGGCGGCCTGGACACCGCGCCCGACATGCGCGTGCTGCGCCAGGGCGGCGCACCGTTTGCCAACCTGCTGGCGGCGGGCGGCGCGGCCGGCGGCGTGTCGGGCGACGCGGTGTGGGGCTATCTCTCCGGCAACGGCCTGCTGAGCGCCGTGGCCGGCGGCTACATCGCGGCGCACACCGCCGCCGCACTCGTTCAACACAAGGAGGCGTCCGCATGACGACCCACAACTTCAAGACCCGCCTGGCGCGACCCGACGTGGTGCTGGCGCCCGGCGTGTACGACGCGCTGAGCGCGCTGGTGGCCGAGCAGGCCGGCTTCGAGGCGCTGTACCTCTCGGGCGCGTCCATCGCCTACACGCGCCTGGGCCGCTCCGACATCGGCCTGACCACCTTCACCGAGGTGGCAGACACGCTGGCGCGCATCACCGAGCGCGTGAGCCTGCCCGTGATCGTCGATGCCGACACCGGCTTCGGCAACGCGCTGAACACGCAGCGCACCGTGCGCGGCTTCGAGCGCGCGGGCGCGGCCATGGTGCAGATCGAGGACCAGACCTTTCCCAAGCGCTGCGGCCACCTCGACGGCAAGGCCGTGGTGCCCGAGCGCGAGATGGTCGGCAAGCTCAAGGCGGCGCTGGACGCGCGCGCCTCCAGCGACACGCTGATCCTCGCGCGCACGACGCGGTGGCGGTCGAGGGGCTCGACGCCGCGCTCGACCGCGCCGAGGCCTACCTGGCCTGCGGCGTGGACGCGCTCTTCATCGAGGCGCTGCGCTCGCCCGAGCAGATGGACGCCGCCTGCAGCCGCTTCGCGCACCGCGTGCCGCTGCTGGCCAACATGGTCGAAGGCGGCAAGACGCCGATCCAGGACGCCGACGCGCTGCAGCAGCACGGCTTTCGCATCGCCATCTTCCCGGGCGGCACCGCGCGCGCGGTCGTGCACACGCTGCAGGGCTACTACGCGAGCCTGCACCGGCACCGCACCACGCAGCCGTGGCGCCCGCAGATGCTCGACTTCGATGCGCTCAACGAGGTGATCGGCACGCCCGAGCTGATGCGCACGGGCCAGAAGTACGACTGAGCGCGCGGCTCAGCGCAGCACGCGGATCAGCTCGTCGTACACCAGCCGCACGCGCGCCGGCACCGGCGCGCGCTGCGAGCGGTACACGTAGATCGGCCACGGCTCGGGCGCGTCGGCCTCGAGCACCGGCACCAGCGCGCCGGTCTTCATCCACGGCTCGGCCAGCGCGCCGATGAGCTGCGCGAAGCCCAGGCCCGACAGCACCGCGGCGCATTCGGCGTCGAAGTCGTCGGTGACGAAGGTCGGCGCCGTCGGCACCACCTGCCGGCCCTTGCTGAAGACCATCGGCCACGGCCGGCCCGACATGCGATCGATCAGCGCGGTGAGCGGCAGGCCCTCGAGCGCGTCGATCTTCTTCGGCACGCCGGTGCGCGCGATGAGCGCGGGCGCTGCCACCACGTGCAGCGCCATCTTGCCCACCGGCCGCGCCACGAAGCGCGCGTCGCGCAGCGGCCCCACGCGCACGCCGATGTCGATCTGCTGGTCGACCACGTCGGCATGCTCTTCCGACACGCGCAGGTCGAGCACCAGGCCCGGGTGCGCCGCGAGCATGGGCGCCAGCGCCTGCGGAATCAGCCGCCGCCCGAAGATGCCCGGCGCCGTGACCCGCACCGTGCCCGCGTGTTGCGACGCCGCGCGCCGGTCGGTGCGGTGGAACAGCTCGTCCACGCCGCCCACGGCGATGCGGGCGCGTTCCGCGAGCTGGCGGCCGAAGTCGGTGAGCTGCACGCCGCGCGTGCTGCGGTGGAACAGCGGCTCGCCCAGCTCGTCCTCGAGTTCGCGCACCGCGCGCGTCACCACCTGCGGCGAGACCGACAGGCGCACGGCCGCGTCGCGGAAGTTGGCGGCATCGGCGGCGGCGCAGAACACGCGCAGGGCTTCGAGTCGGTTGGACATGGGGTGCTGGAGTGTTCCTGATTGCGGAATTGTGAAGTCGCCAGAGTTTCATTTACGGGAACACGTGGATTTTCCACACTGCATGCACTTCTTCAACACCGCAAAGGAACATTTCCATGACATCCGTTCAAGACAACATCAAGGGCAAGGTCGCCATCGTCACCGGCGCGAGCAGCGGGCTCGGCGAATCGACCGCGCGCCACCTGGCGGCGCGCGGCGCCAGGGTGGTGCTCGCGGCCCGCCGCACCGACCGGCTCCAGAAGGTGGTGGCCGAGATCCGCGAGGCCGGCGGCGAGGCCATCGCCGTGGCCACCGATGTGTCCAAGCGCGCCGACCTCGACAAGCTCGCGGCCGCCACGGTGGAGGCCTTCGGCCGCATCGACGTGCTGGTCAACAACGCGGGCGTGATGCCGCTGTCGCCCATCGACAAGCTCAAGGTCGACGAGTGGGACCGCACCATCGACGTCAACATCAAGGGCGTGCTCTACGGCATTGCCGCCGTGTTGCCGCGCATGCAGGCGCAGGGCAGCGGGCACATCGTCAACGTCGCGTCGATTGCCGGGCTGAAGGTGTTCACGCCCATCGGCACCGTCTACAGCGCGACCAAGCACGCGGTGCGCGCCATCTCCGAAGGCCTGCGCGTGGAAATGGGCAACAGCGGCGTGCGCGTGACCGTGGTGTCGCCCGGCGCGGTGGAGTCGGAGCTGAAGTTCGGCAGCAGCGACGCCGAGAGCGCGGCCGGCGTGAAGGCCTTCTACGACGCGAACCAGATCCCGGCGGACTCGGTGGCGCGCGCGGTGGTCTACGCGGTGGAGCAGCCGGCGAACGTGGACATCAATGAAGTGGTGCTGCGGCCGGTGTCGCAGGAGTTCTGAGCGGGCGGGCCGGCATGACCGGCCCAGCCGCGTCAAGGGGGAGGGCCCGATGGCGGCCCTTCCCCGTATCAATTAACCTTCAATAACTGAAGGTTTTGGCAGCCAAAAGTGCAAAGCCCCTGCAAAATAGAACGACCGTTCGTTTTTGTTTGGGAATTCCACGATGTCCGCCACAGCCGTCCCCGCCAAGCCCGCCCGTGCCGCCCAGAAGGGCCAGCAGACCAAGGCCGTCATCGTCGACGCCGCGCTGGCGCTGGCCGCGCAGATCGGGCTGGAGGGCCTGTCGATCGGGGCCGTGGCCGAAATCACCAAGATGAGCAAGTCGGGCGTGTTCGCCCACTTCGGCTCGCGCGAGGAACTGCAGATCTCGGTGGTGCGCGAATACCACGCGCGCTTCGAGCAGGAGGTGTTCTTCCCCGCGCTGAAGGCGCCGCGCGGCCTGCCGCGCCTGCGCGCCATGTTCGCCAACTGGATGAAGCGCACGTCGACCGAAATCGACTCGGGCTGCATCTACATCAGCGGCGCTTCCGAATTCGATGACCGTCCGGGCCCGGTGCGCGACGCGCTGGTCGAGTCGGTCAGCATCTGGCAGGCCGCCGTGCTGCGCGCCATCGTGCAGTCGCAGAGCGAAGGCCATCTGCGCGCCGACGCGACGAGCGCCAGGTGGCGTTCGAGATCCACGGCCTGATCCTCGCGCTGCACTATGAAGCGCGCTTCCTGCAGGTGCCCGGCTCCATCGGCCGCGCCAACACCGGCTTCGACAACATCCTCGCGCGCAGCGCCACGCCCGACGCACCCAAGGCCGACCCGGCCCCCGGGGCCGCACCGGCCGGCCGCCGCCTCAAGACCGTGCGCTGAAAAAGACAGCCGCGCGCGCTCCCGTTTTCGCTTTTCGTTTTTCCCCCTTTTCTTTTTTCTATCTAGCTTCGATCAGGAGAGTTCCGGATGCCTATCTACAACCCGCCCGTGCGTGACATGCAGTTCGTGCTGCACGAAGTGCTCAACGTCACCGAGGAACTCAAGGCGCTGCCGGCCCATGCCGAGACCGATGCCGACACCATCAACGCCGTGATCGAAGAGGCCGGCAAGTTCGCCTCCGAAGTGACCTTTCCGCTGAACATCAGCGGCGACGAAGAGGGCTGCACGCTCGACAAGGCCACGCACGAAGTCAAGACGCCCAAGGGCTTCAAGGACGCCTACGCCAAGTACGTCGAAGGCGGCTGGCCCGCGTTGTCGTGCGACCCGGCCTTCGGCGGCCAGGGCCTGCCGTTCGTTGTGAACCAGTGCCTGTTCGAAATGCTCAACAGCGCCAACCAGGCCTGGACCATGTACCCGGGCCTGTCGCACGGCGCGTACGAGGCGCTGGCCGCCCACGGCACCGAAGCGCAGAAGAAGACCTACCTGCCCAAGCTCACGAGCGGCGAGTGGACCGGCACCATGTGCCTGACCGAACCCCATTGCGGCACCGACCTCGGCCTGCTGCGCACCAAGGCCGAGCCGCAGGCCGACGGCACCTACCGCATCACCGGCAGCAAGATCTTCATCTCGGCCGGCGAGCACGACATGACGGACAACATCATTCACCTGGTGCTGGCCCGCCTGCCGGACGCGCCCAAGGGCAGCAAGGGCATCAGCCTGTTCGTGGTGCCGAAGTTCCACGTCAAGGCCGACGGCTCGCTGGGCGCGCGCAACCCGATCTTCTGCGCCGGCCTGGAGCACAAGATGGGCATCCACGGCAACGCCACCGCGCAGATCGTGATCGAAGGCGCCACCGGCACGCTGGTGGGCGAGCCCAACAAGGGCCTGGCCGCCATGTTCGTGATGATGAACGCCGCGCGCCTGGGCGTGGGCAACCAGTCGCTGGGCCTGACCGAAGTGGCCTACCAGAACGCGCTGGCGTACGCCAAGGACCGCCTGCAGATGCGCTCGCTCTCGGGCGTGAAGGCCAAGGACAAGGAAGCCGACCCGATCATCGTGCACCCCGACGTGCGCAAGATGCTGCTCACGGCCAAGGCGTATGCCGAAGGCGGCCGCGCGCTGCAGATCTTCTGCACGCTGCTGCTCGACAAGGAGCACAACCACCCCGACGAGAAGGTGCGCAAGGACTCGGGCGAACTGGTCGCGCTGCTGACCCCCATCGTCAAGGCCTTCATCACCGACAACGGCCACACCGCGACCAACGCCTGCATGCAGGTGTTCGGCGGCCACGGCTTCATCAAGGAATGGGGCATGGAGCAGTTCGTGCGCGACAACCGCATCAACATGATCTATGAAGGCACCAACACCATCCAGTCGCTGGACCTGCTGGGCCGCAAGATCCTGGGCAACAACGGCGCGTCGCTGAAGAAGTTCGGCAAGCTCGTGGGCAAGCTGGTGGAAGAAGAAGGCGTGAACGAGAAGATGGCCGAGTTCATCAACCCGATCGCGGGCCTGGGCGACCAGCTCACCAAGTTCACCACCGAGATCGGCTTCAAGGGCTTCCAGAACCCCGACGAGGTGGGCGCCGCCGCCGTCGACTACCTGCGCGTGGCCGGCCACTTCGTGTTCGGCTACCTGTTCGCCCGCATGGCGCAGGTGGCGCTGCGCGAAATCGCCGCCGGCAACACCGACCCGTTCTATGTGGCCAAGCTGCAGACCGCGCGCTTCTACTTCGCCAAGCTGTTCCCCGAGACCGCGACGCTGATGCGCACCGCGCGCGCCGGCAGCAAGGTGCTCATGGACACCGACGCCGCGCTGGCCTGAGCGGTCGGTAGTACCGTCCCCGTCTTTCCTCAACTCCAGGAGCCGCCGATCATGAAAACAACACTCGCAGCCCTCTTGTTCGCCGTCACTGCCGCCTCGGCCATGGCCCAGAGCACACCGGTGGGCCTGTGGCGCAACGTGGACGACAAGACCGGCGAGGTCAAGGCCGAGATCAGCATCGCGGAGACCAGCGGCGGCCTGTCCGGGCGCATCGAGAAGGCGCTGGGCAAGAACGCCAAGCCCGGCGCGGTCTGCGCGGAATGCAGCGACGACCGCAAGGACAAGCCCATGGTCGGCCTGGACATCATCCGCGGCGGCAAGAAGGCCGAAAGCAAGGACGTCTGGGAAGGCGGAAAGATCCTGGACCCTGAGAACGGCAAGGAATACCGCGCGAGCTTCACGCCCATCGAGGGCGGCAAGAAGCTGGAAGTGCGCGGCTATCTCGGCCCGTTCTGGCGTACGCAAACCTGGAACCGTGTGCAGTAAGCCATAGGCCTGCCGCGCGCAACCAATCCAAGAAATACCAAGCAACATGTCCCGATTTCAAGTGAAGAAGGTCGCCGTGCTCGGCGCCGGCGTGATGGGCGCGCAGATTGCGGCCCACCTCGTCAACGTGCGCGTGCCGGTGGTGCTGTTCGACCTGGCGGCCAAGGAAGGCCCGAAGAACGGCATCGTCACGCGCGCCATCGACAACCTCAAGAAGCTCAAGCCCGCGCCGCTGGGCGACGTGGCCGACGCCGTGCTGATCGAGCAGGCCAACTACGAGGACGACCTGGCCAAGCTCGGCGAGTGCGACCTCGTCATCGAGGCCATTGCCGAGCGCATGGACTGGAAGCTCGACCTGTACAAGAAGATCGCGCCGCACGTGGCCAAGCATTCGATCCTGGCCTCGAACACCTCGGGCCTGTCGATCACCAAGCTCAGCGAAGCATTGCCCGAAGCACTGAAGCCGCGCTTTTGCGGCATTCACTTCTTCAACCCGCCGCGCTACATGTTCCTGGTGGAGCTGATCAACACGCCCACCACGCAGCCGCAGGTGCTCGACGACCTCGAGGCCTTCGTCACCAGCACGCTGGGCAAGGGCGTGGTGCGCGCGCACGACACGCCCAACTTCATTGCCAACCGCGTCGGCATCGCCGGCATGCTGGCCACGCTGAAGGAAGTCGAGAAGTTCGGCCTGACGCCCGACGTGGTGGACGACCTCACCGGCAAGAAGCTGGGCCGCGCGAGCTCGGGCACCTTCCGCACTGCCGACGTGGTGGGCCTCGATACGATGGCCCACGTGGTGAAGACGCTGCAGGACAACCTGAACGCCGAGACCGATCCGTTCTACGCCAACTTCGCGACGCCGCCGGTGCTCGCCAAGCTGCTGGAGCTGGGCAACCTGGGCCAGAAGGCCAAGGCCGGCTTCTTCAAGAAGGTCGGCCGCGACATCCTGCGCTTCGACCTGAAGAGCGGCGACTACGTGCCCGCCGGCGCCAAGGCCGACGAGGTGTACGGCCGCATGCTGAAGAAGCCCGCGGGCGAGCGCCTGAAGCTGCTGCGCGAAAGCGAAGGGCCGCAGGGCCAGTTCCTCTGGGCCATCCTGCGCGACGGTTTCCATTACGCCGCCGTGCACCTGGCCGATATTGCCGAGAGCGCGCGCGACATCGACTTCGCGATGCGCTGGGGCTTCGGCATGAAGCAGGGCCCGTTCGAGCTGTGGCAGGAAGCCGGCTGGGCGCAGGTCGCCAAGTGGGTGCAGGAAGACATCGACGCGGGCAAGGCGCTGAGCAGCGCGCCGCTGCCGAAGTGGGTGTTCGAAGGCCCGGTGGCGCAAGCCGGCGGTGTGCACACGCCCGAAGGCTCGTGGAGCGCTTCGCAGAACAAGTTCGTGCCGCAGCGCAAGCTGCCCGTGCATGACCGCCAGCTGTTCCCCGAGAGCGTGCTGGGCGCGAACGCGCCTGATGCCAACACGGCCGGCACCACGATCAGCGACGAAGGCGACGTGCGCGTGTGGACGCTCGACAAGGAAGGATTCGAGGGCGTATTGATCGCCAGCATCCATTCGAAGATGCACGCCATCAGCCCCGACGTGGCGGAAGCCCTGGGCGCGGCGGTCGACCTGGCAGAGGCCGAATACAAGGGCCTGGTGATCTGGTCGCCCGACGAGGTGTTCTCGGTCGGCGCCGACCTGCAGGCGATGCTGCCGGCCTTCGTGGTCGCAGGCATCGGCGCGGTCGAAGGCGCGGAAGAAGAGCTGCAGAACGTGATGCTCAAGATCCGCTATGCCAACGTGCCGGTGATCTCGGCCGTGCGCGGCATGGCGCTGGGCGGCGGCTGCGAACTGGCCGTGCACTCGGCCAGGCGCGTGGCGGCGATGGAAAGCTACATCGGCCTGGTCGAAGTCGGCGTGGGCCTGATCCCCGGCGCGGGCGGCCTGACGTACATCGCGCGCCGCGCGGCGGAGAACGCCTCGGCCTCGACGGGCACCGACCTGTTGCCGTTCCTGACCGAAGGCTTCACCGCCGCCGCGATGGCGAAGGTGGGCACGGGCGCGCTCGATTCGAAGAAGCTGGGCTACCTGCTCGACAGCGACGTGATCGTGCCGAACAAGGACGAGCTGCTGTACGTGGCGCTGCAGCAGGCCAAGGCCATGGCCGACGCCGGCTACCGCCCGCCGCTGCGCCGCACCTTCCGCGTGGCGGGCCGCAGCGGCGCCGCGACGATCAAGGGCCAACTGGTGAACATGCGCGACGGCGGGTTCATCAGCGCGCACGACTTCCACATTGCAAGCCTGATCGCCCATGTGGTGACGGGCGGCGACGTGGACGCGGGGTCGCTCGTGACGGAGGAATACATGATGACGCTGGAACGCAAGGCGTTCTGCTCGCTGATCGTGCATCCGAAGACGCAGGAGCGGATCATGGGGATGTTGAGTACGGGGAAGCCGGTACGGAACTGACGCAGGTCTTCCTCTTCCTCCTTCCCCCTTTGGGGGAAGGTCGGGATGGGGGCAAGCAGCCTATGCAAAACCAATCCACTCCCAACGCGCAACAGAACGCCCGCGTCCTGCGCCGCGAAATGACCGATGCCGAGCGCAAGCTCTGGCGCGGTCTGCGCGGTGAGCAGTTGGGAGTGAAGTTTCGTCGGCAGCATCCGATCGGCAACTACATCGCCGACTTTGCATGCCTCGATCCCAAGCTGATCGTCGAACTCGATGGTTCGCAGCATCAGTCACAGGAAGGCTACGACGCGCGGCGTGACGCTTTCCTGCGAACGCAGGAGTTCGATGTCCTGCGTTTCGCGTCGAACGATCCGTTTGTCAATTTTGAAGGGGTGCTGCAGGCGATTCTCAACCGGCTTGACGAGTTGAAGGCCGCCTGCCCCCATCCCAGCCTTCCCCCAGAGGGGGAAGGAGCCCAATCCAGGAGCTATCCATGAAACAAGTCCAAGACGCCTACATCGTCTCCGCCACCCGCACCCCCATCGGCAAGTCCCACCGCGGCTACTTCCGCAACTACCGCCCTGACGACCTGCTCGCCACCACGCTGCGCGCCGCGCTCGCGGCCGTGCCCAGCCTCGACCCCAAGGCCATCGAAGACATCATCTGCGGTTGCGCGATTCCCGAATCGCAGCAGGGCCTGAACGTCGCGCGCATCGGCGCGGTGCTGGCCGGCCTGCCGACCAGCGTGGGCGGGATCACCGTCAACCGCTTCTGCGCCTCGGGCCTGTCGGCCGTGCAGATGGCGGCGGACCGCATTCGCGTCGGCGAGGCCGACGTGATGATCGCGGCCGGTGTCGAGAGCATGAGCATGGTGCCGATGATGGGCAACGCGCCCTCGCTGTCGCCCTCGATCTTCGAGCGCGAAGGCGACGTGGGCATTGCCTATGGCATGGGCCTGACGGCCGAGAAGGTCGCGCAGCAATGGAAGGTGAGCCGCGAGGCGCAGGACGAATTCGCGCTCGCCTCGCACCAGAAGGCGCTGGCCGCGCAGAAGGCCGGCAAGTTCGCCGACGAGATCACGCCCATCGAAGTGACCGACCGCGCGCCCGACCTGGAGACCGGCGAGTCGATCGCGAAGACGCGCACCGTCAATCTCGACGAAGGCGCGCGCCCCGACACCAGCCTCGAAGGCCTGGCCAAGCTGCGCACCGTGTTCGCCGCGCGCGGCACGGTCACGGCGGGCAACAGCTCGCAGACCTCCGACGGTGCGGGCGCGCTGATCCTGGCCAGCGAGAAAGCCGTGAAGCAGTACGGCCTCACGCCGCTCGCGCGCTTCGTGAGCTTCGCGAGCAAGGGCGTGCCGCCGCACATCATGGGCATCGGCCCCATCGAAGCCATTCCGGCCGCGCTGCGCTATGCGGGCCTGAAGCACGAGGACATCGACTGGTTCGAGCTCAACGAAGCCTTCGCCGCGCAGTCGCTCGCGGTCATCAACACGCTGGGCCTCGACCCGTCGAAGGTCAACCCGATGGGCGGCGCCATTGCGCTGGGCCATCCGCTCGGCGCAACGGGCGCCATCCGCTCGGCGACCGTGGTGCACGCGCTGCGCCGCGAGAACCTCAAGTACGGCATGGTCACGATGTGCGTGGGCATGGGCCAGGGCGCGGCGGGGATCTTCGAAAGGGTTTAGGCAAACCCCCAGGCTTCGCGCACTTCGCGTCGCTGCGCCAACCCCCTTGCAGGGGGCAACACCTGCGGCCCGGCAAAGCCGGTTCCGCGGTGTCTCGCGAATGGATTTCTGACCGTCTGGGAGAAACGGGCATGCAACATGAAGTTCTGAAGGTCGGGAGCGGCATGCAAGTGGCGGTGCGCCGCTACGAGCCCGCCGGCGCACCGCGCGCCAGCATCGTGATCGGCGGCGCGATGGGCGTGCGCCAGTCCTTCTACGAACCCTTCGCGCAGTGGCTCTCGCAGCAGGGCCTGCGCGTCTGGACCTTCGACTACCGGGGCTCGGGCGACTCGCGCGGCGACGCGCCGCTGCGCGGCTTCGAGGCCGACCTGTTCGACTGGGCCCGCGACTACGAAGCGGTGATCGACGCCGCCAAGGCCGCGCTCCCCGCGCAGCCGCTCTACCTGCTGGGCCACAGCCTCGGCGCGCAACTGCCGGGCTTTCTGCAACGGCCCGGGCAGGTCGACGGCCTCGTCAGCATCGCGGCGGGCAGCGGCTACTGGCGCGAGAACGCGCCGAAGCTCAAGCGCAGCATCCTGTATTTTTGGTTCGTGCTGGTGCCGCTGGTCACGCGGCTGTGCGGCTACTTTCCAGGCCGCAAGCTGAAGAAAGTGGGCGACCTGCCGCGCGGCGTGATCCTGCAATGGCGCCGCTGGTGCCTCCACCCGCGCTACAGCGTGGGCGCGGAAGGCGATGCGGCGCTGCAGAGCTACGGCCGCGTGCGCTTCCCGGTGCTCGCGCTGTCGATGACCGACGACGAACTCATGACGCTCGCCGGCACCCGCAGCCTCGTGAGCTTCTATGCCGGCGCGCCGAGCGCGGTCGAGCGCATTGCACCGGCCGACGTGCAGGCCCGGCGCATCGGCCACTTCGGCTTTTTCCGCGAGCAGTTCAGCCAGAGCCTGTGGCCCAGCACGCTCGACAAGCTGCACCGGCTGGCTGCCCTCACCGAGCATGCCGCGGTGCAGCACGCCGGCGTCCCGCACACGACTGCGTGAGCGCACTCACCGCAGGCACACTGCCAGCCATGACGACGCCCACGCACCCCTTCGACAAGGCCCTGACGATCCACCACAGCGACCTTCGCGTGGGGCAGTTCACGGGCACCACCAGCCCCGACTACTGGAACATGGTCGGGCCCTTCGGCGGCACCACCGCGGCGCTCGCGCTGCAGTCGGTGCTGCAGCACCCGGACCTGCTCGGTGCGCCCATCGCGCTCACGGTCAACTACGCGGCGGCACTGGAAGCCGGCGCGTTCGACATCCAGGCCACGGCCGTGCGCACCAACCGCTCGACACAGCACTGGACCGTGCAGATCACGCAGGCAGGCGCCGGCGGCGAGCCGAACATGACGACCACCGCCACCGTGGTGACGGCCGTGCGCCGCGAGACCTGGGGCGAGAACGACCTGCCCATGCCCGAAGTGCCCAGGCCCGAAGCTGTCGAGCGCATGAGCATCGGCCCGCAGGGCGTGGCGTGGATCGGCCAGTACGAGATGCGGCCCATCAGCGGCAGCATTCCCGACAAGTGGGACGGCAGCGGCCATCACAGCGAAAGCCGGCTCTGGCTGCGCGACGCGCAACCGCGCCCGCTCGACTTCGTTTCGCTCGCGGCCATGAGCGACCTGTTCTATCCGCGCGTGTGGCTGCGCCGCGCGACGCGCGTGCCGGCCGGCACGGTGTCGATCACCACCTACTTCCATGCCAACGCGGCGCAGCTCGCCGAGGTCGGCACGGGCTACCTGCTCGGCAGCGCCACGGGCCAGCAGTTCAGCAACGGCTTCTTCGACCAGGCCGCGCAGCTGTGGAGCGAGGGCGGCAGGCTGCTCGCGACGTCGAACCAGATCGTCTACTACAAGGAATAGCACCATGGCGCTCACCAAGGCCGCGCTCATCGTCGCGCCGGCGATGCCACCGGCGGCGCCATTGCCCGCCGCTTCGCCCGCGAGGGCTTCGCGACCTGCGTCACGCGGCGCAGCCTGGACAAGCTGCAGCCGCTGGTCGCGCAGATAGAAGCCGACGGCGGCCAGGCGCACGCCTTTGCCTGCGACGCGCGCAAGGAAGAGGAAGTGGTTGCGCTCATCGAGCAGATCGAAGCCACCGTCGGCCCGATCGAAGTGATGGTGTTCAACATCGGCGCGAACGTGCCCGAGAGCATCCTGAACGAGACGGCGCGCAAGTATTTCAAGGTGTGGGAGATGGCCTGCTTCTCGGGCTTCCTCAACGGCCGCGAGGTGGCCAGGCGGATGATGGCGCGCGCCATTCCCGAAGGCGGCCATCGCGGCACGATCATCTTCACGGGCGCCACGGCGTCGTTGCGCGGCGCGGCCAATTTCGGCGCGTTCTCGGGCGCCAAGATGGCGCTGCGCGCGTTGGCCCAGTCGATGGCGCGCGAACTCGGCCCGCAGGGCATTCACGTGGCGCACGTGGTGGTCGACGGCGCCATCGACACCGAGTTCATCCGCAGCAATTTCCCCGAGCGCTATGCGCTGAAGGACAGCGACGGCATCCTGAACCCCGACCACATCGCCGACAGCTACTGGATGCTGCACGCGCAGCCGCGCGATGCATGGACGCACGAGCTCGACCTGCGTCCCTGGTCCGAGAAGTTCTAGCGGCCGCCCGCGCCAGGCAACGAACAAGGAGACAAGGCAATGAAGAAATCCGTCGACTTCTATTTCGACTTCGGCAGCCCCGCCGCCTACCTGGCCGCGACACAGCTGCCGCATGTGTGCGCCGACACCGGCGCCGAACTGGTGTGGAAGCCCATGCTGCTGGGCGGCGTGTTCCAGGCCACGGGCAACCATTCGCCGGCCGAGATCAAGCCCAAGGGCCCGTACATGACGGTCGACCTGAACCGTTTTGCGAAGCGCTACGGCGTGCCTTACGCGCACAACCCGTTCTTCCCCATCAACACGCTGTTGCTGATGCGCGGCGCCACCGGCATCCAGATGAAGGAGCCCGCGCGCTTCGGCGCGTACGTCGATGCGGTCTACCACGCCATGTGGGTGGCGCCCAGGAATCTCAACGACCCGGCAACGGTCGGCGCGGTCTTGCAGAATGCGGGCTTCGACGCGACCGCGCTGCTCGCGCTGGCGGGCGCGCAGGAAGTGAAGGACCGGCTCAAGGCCGTCACGCAGGAAGCGGTGGCGCGCGGCGTGTTCGGCGCGCCCACCATGTTCGTCGGCGACGAAATGTTCTGGGGCCAGGACCGGCTCGATTTCGTACGCGAAGCATTGACCGCCGCCTGACGGCTGCGGCAACCACAACACCATCCGTTCTCTTCAAGGATCTTTCATGAGCGACATCCTCGTCCACACCGAAGCCGGTGTGATGACCATCACCTTCAACCGCGTCGACAAGAAGAACTCGATCACCAGCAGCATGTACGCCGAGCTGGCCGACGCGCTGGCCACGGCCGAGAGCGAAGCGGCCGTGCGCTGCGTGCTGATCCAGGGCGACCCGACGATCTTCAGCGCCGGCAACGACATCGGCGACTTCCTCAACGGCCCGCCGTCGACACAGGAGTCGCCGGTGTTCCGCTTCCTGCGCGGCATCGCGACTTTCCCCAAGCCCATTGTGGCGGCCGTCTGCGGCCCGGCCGTGGGCATCGGCACCACGATGCTGTTCCACTGCGACCTGGTCTACGCGGGCGACAACGCCGCGTTCTCGATGCCCTTCGTGAACCTGGGCCTGTGCCCCGAAGCGGCCTCCAGCCTGCTGGTGCCGCAGATGCTGGGCTACCACCGCGCGGCCGAGGCGCTGCTGCTGGGCGAGCCCTTCATGGCCGAGGCCGCGCTCGAAGTGGGCCTGGTCAACCGCGTGGTGCCGCCGACCGAAGCCAACGCCATCGCGCAGACCCAGGCCCGCAAACTCGCGGCCAAGCCGCTGAGCGCGCTGGTCGAGACCAAGCGCCTGCTCAAGAAGGCCCAGATGCCCGCCGTGCTCGAGCGCATGGGCGAAGAGGGTGCGAGCTTCGGCCGCATGCTGCGCGAGCCGGCCGCGCGCGAGGCCTTCGGCGCGTTCATGGAGAAGCGCAAGCCCGATTTCTCGAAGGTCTGAGCGGCGGCACGCCAGGCTTGCGCGCGTACACTGTCCCGCGTGCAAGCTTCAGAGACAAGAACTCTCGCAAAGCCCGTCCAGCGGGCGAATGATGCTACTGAAAAAGTAGCATTCCAACCGCTGCGCCGGCGTACTTTGGGTTGGCTTGCGGGCGCGCTCACGGCGCCTTCGCTGGTGCTGGCGCGGGTTCGCCCGCTGCGCATCGGCGTCATCGGTTCGTGGTCGGGCCCTTATGCCGGTGGCGGGCGGCAGTTCGACGCCGGCATGGCGGTCTGGCTGGCCGCGCACAACCAGCACATCGCGGGCCGGCCGGTCGACTGGTGCGGCGCGACGTGCCCGGCAGCGCGCCCGACCTGGCGCGGCGCCATGCGCAAGAGCTGGTGGAAAGCGAAAGGGTCGACCTGCTGGGCGGGCTCGACTTCAGCTCCAACGCCTACGCCGTGGGCGCCGTCGCCGCGCAGGCGAAGATTCCCCTGGTGGTGATGAACGCGGCGTCGTCGGGCATTCCGGCGCGCTGCCCGGTCGCGGTGCGGGTGTCGTTCACCATTGCGCAGGTCACGGTGCCGCTGGCGCGCTGGGCGCTGCAGCAGGGGCTGCGCGACGTGTGCACGTGGTGGCCGACTACGCCTCGGGTGTCGATGCCGAGAGCGCCTTCGTCTCGGGCATCACCGCCGGCGGCGGACGGGTCGGCGCAATGCTGCGCGTGCCGCTGGCCACGCTCGACTACTCGGCCTACATGCTGCGGCTGCGCGAGCTCAAGCCGCAGGCGGTGTTCTTCTTTTTGCCGTCGGGGCAGATGCCGGCGAGCTTTCTCAAGTTCTGGCGCGACCGCGGCATGGCGGACACCGGCATCCGCCTGCTGTCGACCGGCGACGCCACCGACGACAACTACCTGCAGGGTGTGGGCGAACTGGCCGACGGGCTCGTCACCAGCCACCACTATTCGTTCGCGCACGAGTCGCCGGCCAACCGCCGCTTCACGGGCGTCTTCGAGACCGAGTACGGCAGCCACCTGCGGCCGGGCTATTTCGCGGTGGCGGCGCACGATGCGCTGGCGGCCATCGACGCGGCCATGAGCTCGCCGGCCGCGCGCGGCGGGGTGAGCGGGGAGCGGCTGGTGGATGCGTTTCGCGGCCTGAAGCTCGACAGCCCGCGCGGGCCGGTCGAAATCGACGCCCACACGCGGGACATCGTGCAGACCGTCTACATCCGCCGCGTGGAGCGCCGCGACGGGCGCTGGGTGAATCGCGAGTTCGAGCGCTTCGAGCGCGTGCGCGACCCGGGCGTCTGACGATGCGCCCGCCCGGTCAGGGCTGCGGTTCGATGGGGCGCGGGCGGCCGTTGTCGTCGATGGCCACGTAGGTGAAGGTGGCCTGCGTCACCTTGATGTACTCGCCCTGCGCGCGAAAGCGCTCGGCGAACACCTCGACCGTCACCGTGACCGAGGTGCGCCCGATGCGCACCAGCTTCGAATAGAACGACAGGATGTCGCCCAGCCGCACCGGCTGCTTGAAGATGAATTCGTTGACCGCCACCGTGGCCTGGCGGCCCTTGGCGTAGCGCGCGGGAATCACCGAGCCGGCCAGGTCGCACTGCGCCATGACCCAGCCGCCGAAGATGTCGCCGTTGGCATTGCAGTCCGCCGGCATCGGAATGACCTTGAGCACCAGCTCCATGTCGGTGGGCAGGCTCTTGAGGGTGGCAGCGGCGGCGGCACTGGAAGTATCTGACATGGGCACAATCTGGAACAAACAAGCAACCACGATTGTCCTCCATGCGCCGCAGCGGCGAAGCCCTTCCCCCCACCCCTACCGTGTCCGGCCACCCGCCGGCGCGCAGCGACCGTTCCGACTGGGCGACGCTGCGCCGGCTGTTTCCCTACCTCTGGCAGTACAAATGGCGCGTCATCGCGGCGCTGAGCTTCATGGTGGGCGCCAAGGTGGCCAACGTGGGCGTGCCGGTGCTGCTGAAGAACCTGATCGACACGATGACGCCCAAGCCCGACATGGCGCAGGCGCTCCTGATCGTGCCCATCGGGCTGCTGCTGGCCTACGGGCTGCTGCGCTTTTCGACGGCGCTGTTCGGCGAGCTGCGCGAGCTGATCTTCACCAAGGCCACCGAGGGCACGGCGCGGCAGATCGCGCTGGAGGTGTTCGGCCACCTGCATTCGCTGAGCCTGCGCTTTCACCTGGAGCGCCAGACCGGCGGCATGACGCGCGACATCGAGCGCGGCACGCGCGGCGTGCATTCGCTGATCTCGATGTCGCTCTACAGCATCGTGCCGACGATCATCGAACTGGTGCTGGTGCTGACCATCCTGGGCGTGAAGTTCGATTCGCTGTTCGTGTGGATCACCGTGGCGGCGCTGGTGCTGTACATCACGTTCACCGTGACGGTGACCGAGTGGCGCACGCAGTTCCGCAAGACCATGAACGAGCTCGACTCCATGGCCCAGAGCCGCGCGGTCGACTCGCTGCTGAACTACGAAACCGTCAAGTACTTCAACAACGAGGAGTTCGAGGCCAGGCGCTACGACGCCAGCCTCGACCGCTACCGCAAGGCGGCCATCAAGAGCCAGCGCACGCTGAGCATGCTCAACACCGGCCAGCAGCTGCTGATTGCCGTGAGCCTGGTGCTGATGCTGTGGCGCGCCACCTCGGGCGTGGTCGACGGGCGCATGACGCTGGGCGACCTGGTGATGGTCAACGCCTTCATGATCCAGCTGTACATTCCGCTCAATTTCCTGGGCGTGATCTACCGCGAGATCAAGCAGAGCCTGACCGACCTGGACAAGATGTTCGTGCTGATGGAAAAGGAGCGCGAGGTGCGCGACGCACCCGGCGCGCAGCCGCTGGCCGGCACCGACTCGACCATCCGCTTCGACGACGTGAGCTTTGCCTACGAGCCCGCGCGGCCGATCCTCAAGCACGTGAGCTTCGAGATCCCGGCGGGCAAGACGGTGGCGGTGGTCGGGCCCTCGGGCTCGGGCAAGTCCACGCTCGCGCGGCTCTTGTACCGCTTCTACGACGTGCAGCAGGGCCGCATCACCATCGGCGGGGAAGACATCCGCGAGGTGACGCAGTCGAGCGTGCGCCGCGCCATCGGCATCGTGCCGCAGGACACGGTGCTGTTCAACGACACGGTCGAATACAACATTGCCTACGGTCGCCCCGGCGCCACGCGCGAAGAGGTCGAAGGCGCGGCGCGCGCCGCGCGCATCCACGACTTCATCTCGGCCACGCCCAAGGGCTACGAGACCACCGTGGGCGAGCGCGGCCTGAAGCTCTCGGGCGGCGAGAAGCAGCGCGTGGCCATTGCGCGCACGCTGCTGAAGAACCCGCCGATCGTGATCTTCGACGAAGCCACCTCGGCGCTCGACTCGGCCAACGAGCGCGCGATCCAGTCGGAACTCAAGAGCGCCGCGCAGGACAAGACCACGCTGGTCATCGCGCACCGCCTATCGACCGTGGTCGACGCGCACGAGATCCTGGTGCTCGAAAGCGGCGTGATCGTCGAGCGCGGCACGCATGCCGAGCTGCTGGCCCGCAGCGGCCGCTACGCGCAGATGTGGGCTTTGCAGAAGAGCGAAGCGGTTCCGATGCTGTAGCGCGATCATTCATTACCTTTTCATCGATTCCAGGAGTTCATACGTGTCGACCAAGATTCCCCTGCTGGTGCTCAACAGCCTGTCGAGCGCCCACCAGGCCCAGATTGCCGAGGTCTACGACGTGACCTACGCCTTCGACCCCGCCCAGCGCGCGGCCGCCATCGCCGAGCACGGCAAGAAGTTTCGCGCGGTGCTGACCATCGGCGTGATCGGCATCACGCCCGAGGAAATCGCGGCCATGCCGGCGGTGGAACTGATCTGCTGCCTGGGCGCGGGCTACGAAGGCGTGCCGCTCGAGGTGACGCGGGCGCGCGGCATCGCCACGGCCAACGGCGCGGGCACGAACGACGACTGCGTGGCCGACCACGCCTTCGGCCTGCTGATCGGCATCGTGCGCGAGTTCCGCAAGCTCGACCGGCTGTGCCGCGAAGGCGTGTGGCGCGAGGCGATTCCGCAGCCGCCGAACGTGTCGGGCAAGAAGCTGGGCATCCTCGGGCTGGGCACCATCGGCCAGAAGATCGCCAAGCGCGCGGCGGCGTTCGACATGGAAGTCGGCTATCACAACCGCAAGCCGCGCGAGGGCGCCACGCAGCGCTACTTCGGCGACCTGGCGTCGCTGGCGGCATGGGCCGACTTTTTGGTGCTGGCCGCGCCGGGCGGGCCGGCCACCAAGCACCTGGTGAATGCGCAGGTGCTCGATGCGCTGGGGCCGCAAGGCTACCTCGTGAGCATCGGGCGCGGCAGCGTGGTCGACACCGAGGCGCTGGCGGCGGCGCTGCGCGAGAACCGCATCGCGGGCGCGGGGCTGGACGTGTACGAGAGCGAACCGAAGCGGCCCGAGCAACTGATCGGGCTCGACAACGTGCTGCTGACGCCGCACATGGCGGGCTGGTCGCCGGAAGCCACGCAGAAGTCGGTGGACCACTTCCTGGCGAATGCCGCAGGGCACTTTGCAGGGCGCGGCGTAGTCACCCCGATCTGATGTCTTGCTCCTTCCCCCTCCGGGGGAAGGTCGGGATGGGGGCGGGCAGGGCGCTCGA